>NZ_NHPF01000121.1:0-139416 GCF_002252925.1 Halorubrum sp. Ea8 | reverse complement strand
TTTTTCAAGCAAAAGACGGCATGCTATTTCATGCCTGGTCTCGGGGGCTCGTGCAGGAGCACCCCGCCGCAGCGGTCTTCGCGGACGGCCCGGCGTTCGACGCGATCCGGCTGGTCGAGAGCCGGTTCCCCGCGGTCGAGACCGCCGGGGTCGTCGACCACCGCCCGCTCGCCGACCCCGTCCACGACGTCGAGCCGTATCGCCCGTACGCGGCGGCCGTCGACGCGACCGTCGAGTACGACTCGGACCCGGGAGACGACCACCACCAGCGGCACCAGTAACCATGCGCATCGATATTAAGCACGTTCACAAGCGGTACGGCGACGTCGAGGCCCTCGCCGGGCTCGACCTCACGGTCGAATCGGGCGACGCGTACGGCCTCGTGGGAACCAACGGCGCCGGCAAGTCCACGCTGTTCGGGCTGATCGCCGGCCGCGAGCGCCCCGACGCGGGGACCGTCTCGGTCGGCGGCCGCGAGGTCGGCGAGATCGGGTGGCGGATCCGCGAGGCGATCGGAATCTTACCCGAGGAACCCGGCTTTCCGCCGGGCGAGACGGGGCGCGAGACCCTGCGCTTCCACGCCGACGTCCGCGGAGTCGGGTCGGGCCCGGAGGACGCCGCCGAGCGCATCGCCGGCGCGGCCGCGACGGTCGGGCTCGCCGAGGCGATCGACCGCCCCATCGACGGCTACTCGAAGGGGATGCGCCGCCGGCTCGGGCTGGCGGCCGCGCTCCTCGCGAATCCGGCGGTGCTCCTGCTCGACGAGCCGACCGCGGGGCTCGACCCGAACGGCGTCGCCGCGCTCCGCGAGGTCCTGACCCGCGTGCGTGACGAGACGGGTGTGACACTGCTCATGGCGACCCACGCGCTGCGGGAGGCCGAGCGCGTCTGCGACCGCGTCGGCGTCCTCGACGACGGGCGGCTGGTCGCGGAGGGGACGCCCGAGGGGCTCGCCGCCGACCACGAGGCCGGTCTCGAAGGCGCCTTCGTCTCGCTCACCGGGGGTGGTCGAGATGCCTGAGCGCGGGCGCGGAGCCGCGCCCGAGGACGGCGAGGCGCCTGACGCCGACACGGCGTCTGACTCGGACCCGGCCCCGGACGGCGGCGTCGTCGTCGACGGCTCGACCGCCGCCTCGCGGACGGACGCTTCCGCGGAGGCGACGGAGAGGGAGACGGAGACCGCGGACGAGACCGCGACCGACGCCGAGGGGATCTCCGTTCCCCTCCCGCGTCCCGGGATCGTCCTCCGGATCGCTCGCCGCGAGACCCGGCTGACCGCCCGCCGGGGGTGGGCCGTCGCGCTGACGGTCGTGTTCGCCGCGTTCGGGCTCCTGCTGGCGACGTTCAGCGGGTCGAGCGTGGCGCCGACCGGCTACGAGCCGGTCGTCGCGAGCTACGTCGAACTGGCGACGTACCTCGTCCCGCTGGCCGCGCTGGCGTTCGGTCACGGCGCGATCGTCGGCGCGGCGGAGCGCGGGCGCCTCGGGGTCGTGTTGACGCTGCCCGTTTCGCGGGTCGAAACCGCGATCGGCGTGTACGCCGGGCGGGCCGCGGTGCTCTCGGCGTCGGTCGTCGTCGGCTTCGGCGTCCCCGGGCTGCTCCTCTTGCGGGAGTTCGGGCTCGCCGGCTGGCCGACGTTCGCGTGGTTCCTGTTCGCGACGGTCGCCGTCGCCGTCGCGCTCCTCGGGCTGGGGGTGGCGATCTCCGCGGTCGCGCCGACCTCGACGGTCGCGCTCGCGGGCGCCCTGCTCGTCTGGGCGTGGTTCGCCCTGGTCCACGACCTGCTCGCGCTCGGCGTGCTGGCCGCGCTCGACGGCGCGGGGCGGTTCGTCGCCGTCGCGGTGGCCGCGAACCCGGTCTCGACGTACCGGCTCCTCGCGCTCGCCCCGACCGACGCCGGCGGCGCGGGGCTCGCGGCCGCGCTCGACGGCAGCGGGCTCTCGGTCGGCGTGCTCGTGGCCGTCCTGCTCGGGTGGGTCGCGGTCGCGACGGGCGTCGCCGCGGTGGCGCTCCGCTCGAAGCGGATATAAAACGCCCCGCGTGTCTTTTGAACCCATCCGTCTCGTCGAGCCGCCGCTACGTGACTAAGTTCCAGGCCGCGTCGGTCACGCGCTCTCGTTAGCGCCGTCGGTCACGCGCTCTCGTTAGCGCCGTCGGTCACGCGCTCTCGTTGGCGCCGTCGGCTGAACCGCTGATCCTCCGGGCCGTCTCGACCCACTCGTGGTCCGGGAACGGCTCCGGACGGACGGCGTAGGTGTACCGGGGTTCGCCCTCGGCGTCGAGCGCGAGGTCGAACGCGTAGATGATCCCGTCCTCGACGCCGAGCTCGATGGAGCCCTCGACGGCCGGGGTGGCCCGCGAGTCCTCGGGCTCCGCGTCCGAGAGCCGGTACGCGACGACGGGGACGCCGTGGTGCGTCGCCGTGCCGACCGCCTCCCAGCCGTACGGCTCGACCATCTCCGTGTGTCGGCCGATGTTCGTGGGAGCGATCTGACCGTACTGCGGGTCGTACCGGTAGTACGCGTCGGTCGCGTCGTGATACGTGAACTGCGGGTCCGACTCCCACTCGTCGCGCAGCTGGTGGTCCGGCAGTCCGTCGGCGGGCTGGACGTACGCGTACGCGTCGCCGTTTCGGTAGTCCTTCGCGCCGTACCACAGCTCGGAGATCACCTCTCCGGTGGACGAGTTCACGTAGTAGTCGCCTTCGACGCGGCGACGGTCGGGCGGCTCGTCGAAGACGATCGCGTACGAGTCCCAGTGGTCCCTCGGCGCGTGCAACGGCGTCTCGTCGTCCGACTCTAGCGTCGTGAAGTCGATACCGTCCGGTCCCGCACCGTCGGGGTACTCCTCCGGGAGCTCCGACTGCCCGTTCGATCCCGACTCGTCGGCTCCCCGTATCCCGTCGGTACAGCCGGCGAGGCACGAGACTCCGACTCCGAGTGCTGAGAGGAGGGCACGGCGTTCCATGCCGGAGATATTGTCGTATCAATGAAGTATCTTCCGGACCGCGGCCGCGGGCCGCCGGCTCGCGGGCGAACCGGCCGGCTCCCGGCGCGGTCATCGATCCACTCCCGGCCCGATCATCGGTCGTCGGCGTCTGTCGCCTCCGAGGGCGTCGTCGCCGCCGATCCGACTCCGCCGAATATCGCGGTCCCGCCGTGCCGGACGACGGTCGCGACCATGTTGCCGGCGAACAGCAGCGCGCCGGCGACGACGAGCGCGCCGCCGAGGGGTCGGACGAGGCCCTCGGCGGACCCGCCGACCGCTCCGACCGACGCGACGGCGGGCGAGACCGCGGCCGCGAGCAGGAGGCCGGCGCCGAGGACGGTCGCGGCGAGGTCGACCGCGGCGACGCGGGCGTGGTAGAGGTCGTCGATGGCGGGGACCCGTTCCAGCCCGACGCGGTCGGCGTATCGGTCGAGCCAGACGATGAAGGGGACGACGTGGTAGAGGCTCCCGACGACGACGAAGCCGACGAGCGCGCCGAGCAGGACGGGACCGACCGCGGGATGCCCGAACCGGACGGCGGGCCCGAGGGGGTCGACGGTCCACGTCGCGGCCGCGGTCGCGCTCCACGCGAGCGTCGCGACGGCGACGACGGCGTACCGCGAGAGCATCGGCGTCGCCGTCGCCGTCGCGTCGCGGAGCCGCCGGAGGAGTATCCCCCCGGCGACCGCCGCGCCGCCCGCGGCGAGCAACCCGCCGGCGGTCGCGAGGGTCGCGAACGAGAGCAGCCGCCCGGCGGCGAGCAGGGTCACGCCGGCCGGGTACGCCGCGGTCTCGACGCGCGCGAGCCGGTCCTCGACCGGGAGCGCGTCGGTTTGAGTGAACATCGGGCCGAGCTGGTACAGGGCGCCGAAGACGGTCGTGACGACGACGCCGAGGACGGCGAGCGTGACGTGCGCGTCGACGACCGCGGTCCGCGAGAGGCCGAGCGGGGCGAGCACGCCCCAGCGGTAGTCGGCCGCGAGGCTCCCCCCGAGGACCGCCGCGAGCGCGAGGAAGCCGAGCGCGAGCGCGAAGTGCCCCTCCGTGACGTCGAGGGGACGGGCGCGCCAAAGGGTCCTCGCGAGGTTATAAACGAACGCGGCGAATCCGAGGAGGATGAGCCCGGCGAACAGCGCCGCGTCGGCCGGCCGGCCGATCCACAGCCCGCCGGCGAACCCGCTCACGCCGACCGCGACGGCGACGAGCTGGAGCGTCGCCAGCCGGTCCGAGTGGAGCTCGACCCCCGACCAGACCGGGACGAACTGGGTCATCGCGCCGAGGACCGTGAGACACACCCACCCGACGAGCAGCAGGTGGGCCGCGGCGATTCGGCCGAGGCCCGCTCCGGCTCCTTCGATCCCGACGACTCGCGTGAGCGCGAGCGCTCCCCCGGCGGCGAGGAACGCCAGCGCGACGAGGAAGTGTCGGAGGGGAATCGTGGTCGGCGGGCGCGTCGAGGTCGTGAGATCGCCGGGGACGCCTCGCATGTCCCCGCGTACGGTCCGCGCGTCCGTGGTCACGTCCCCGAACGCGTTCGGGGGTCCGGCCGCCCATCGACGAACGACGGCCCCCGAACAGGTTCGGGGTAAACGACGGGCGCGCGGAGAACGAACTCAGGTCCATGTCACGGGAGACAGCGGCCCTCGAGGAGACCGACGCGCCGACGGACCGGCCGGTCGAGACGCTCGACGTCGCCGACCTCGGCCCGCCGGAGCCGCTTCGGCGGACGCTCGAACTGCTCGCCGACCTGCCGGCCGAGACCGTTCTCGTCCAGCGCAACGACCGAGTTCCGCAGTTCCTGTTCCCGAAGCTCGACGACCGCGGCTACGCGCACGACGCGGTCGAGACGGACGACGGCGTCGTCACGGCGATTTGGGTCGCGAACGGCGAGGCGGCGACAGACGGCGGAGCGACGACGGACGGCGGAGCGACGACGGACGGGGAGACGACGACGGACACTCAGAGCGCCGCGGGGGCCGGCCGATGAGCTTCCTCGGCGGCTCCGAGCCCGAGTTCGACGACGAGAACGAGTTCGTGTCGGAGCACGTCCCGAAGCCGGGCGCCTTCCTCGCGGACCACGACGTCCTCGCGGGCGAGGACCACGTCGCCGTGCACCGTCACGCCGCGGACGCCTTCGAGGAACACGGCGTGTACGACGCCACGTTCGGCTACAACCTCGCTCGGCTCAACCTCGACCCGCGGCATCCGGACGCCGGATTCCGCTACGCCGAGGAGGCCGGCGACCCGACGACGCTCCGAGCCGAGTTCACCCCGACGACGGCGTTCTGTCCGCAGGCGGAACCGCTGGCGGTGGGCGCCTTCCGCGCGTTCGACGCCGTCGCGGACCACGGCTACGACTTGATCCGGGTGCGCGTCGACCCCTCGCTCAACGGGAGCGAGGCGGTCAACGACCGGCTCGAACGGCTCGAGTCCGGCGACGGCGAGGTCGGTGACGGCGGGGCGAGTGACGACGACCGGGCCGACGCCGACCCCGCAGGCGTCGATCGAACGGGCGCTCAGGACGACGACGGCGCGGGCGGTCCGACGACTCCCTTCTGAACGCCGCTGGCGGTTTCGGGCGCGGAGTCGAGCGAGACGCGCCGCCGCGCGCCGCGTCGGTCGAACATGTTCCCGCGAACGTGCATGTCGGAACGCCGCGTGCGATCGGATATGAACGACGCCGAATCGGTGCTCGACGTCCGCGAGCGCGACGATCCGCCGTTTCCGGTCATCAGCGACGCGCTCGACGAGCTCGGGCCGGACGAGCGGTTGCGGCTCGTGAACGACTTCGAACCGGCCCCGCTGTACGACGTGCTGGCGGACCGCGGCTTCGAACACGAGACCGAACGGATCACCGACGACGAGTGGCACGTCACGATAGAGCCCGCCTGAACGGAGGGAGACGCTCGCACCTCCCTCGATCCCTTTTATACTCCGCCCCGAATAGTTCGCCTCCCGACGCCGCGGCACGGGAATTCCCGCCGAAGGTATTCCCCCTACTACCCTACGCCGAAGCGCATGACCCGACGCACACTCGACCGGCGAACGTTCGTTCGAACGACTGCGGCGCTCGGTGTGACCACCGCGCTCGCCGGCTGCGGCGGTAGCGGCGACGGCGGCGACGGCGGCGACGGCGGCGACGGCGGCAGCGGCGGCAGCGACGGAAGTGACGGCAGCGACGGTAGCGACGGAAGTGACGGCAGCGACGGCGGCAGCGGCGACCAGCAGTACCTCTCCGAGGAGCCGGACTACGGCGGCTTCCTCGACGACGCCACTAACTACGAGCGGACGGCCGACATGACGGACGCCGACTCAGTGACCGTCGACGTCGGCGCCGGCGACGGACTGGCGTTCGGCCCGGCGGCGGTCGCGGTATCGCCCGGGACGACCGTCACCTGGGAGTGGACCGGGGAGGGCGGACAGCATAACGTCGCCGGCTCCGACGGTAACTTCGAGAGCGAGACCGTCGGCGAGGCGGGCCACACGTTCGAGCACACCTTCGAGGAGTCCGGCGTGCACGCCTACGTCTGTACCCCCCACGAGGCGGTCGGAATGAAGGGCGCGGTGTACGTGGAGTAACGCCGCGGCGACCGAGCGACGATTCCGACCGGCGACTGCGACCGAGCGACGACCCCGGCCGACGGCCGCGACTGACCGACGACCCGGCCGACGACCGCAACTGACCGACGACCCGGCCGACGATTCCGACCGACGACCGCGACTGACAGACGGCCGCGACTGACCGACGACCCGGCCGACGACCGCGACCGACCAACGACCGACCACCCACCCATGCCCCAAGCACGCCTCCTCGTCGATCTGCCCGACGGACCGTGGATAGCCGACGTCTCGCGCGAGTTCCCCGACGCGGGGTTCCGCGTGCTCACCGCGGTCCCCGGCGAGAGCGCCGGCTTCGCCTTGGTCAGAGTCAGCGCCCGCGACGTCGACGCGGTCCTGTCGGCGATGGAGTCCCACGACGCGCTGGCCTCGGTGTCGGTGATGGCGCGGGAGGACGGCGTCGCGACCGTCCGGATCGAGACCGACGCCCCGCTGCTGTTGCTGGCCGCGAAGCGCTCCGGGCTCCCGATCGAGATGCCGCTGGACATCGAGGACGGCGTGGCGGAGGTCGAGGTCACCGGCGAACACGAGCGCGTCGCAGAGATGGGCCGGCGGCTGAGCGACCTCGGTCTGGAGTTCGAGGTCGAGCGCGTGCGGCAACGCGTCAACCCCGCTCGCCTGTTGACGGACCGACAGCGGGAACTACTGCTCGCGGCCGTCGACCTCGGCTACTACGACGTGCCGCGCCGAGCCACCCTGACGGAGGTCGCGGAGCACGTCGGCATCGCGAAGTCGACCTGTAGCGAGACGCTCCAGCGCGTCGAGCGGACGGTGGTCCGGGAGTTCGTCGACGACCTGCCCAGTCACCCCGTCGACGAGGAGGCGGAGGTCGCGGCCGTCGATCCGTAGACCGGCTCGGCCGGGACCGCGGCCGCACCGTCCGTCGCCCCGGACAATCGCCGACGGCCCCAGACAACTACCGACGGCCCCAGACAACTACCGACGGCCCCAGACAGCTACTCTCGATCCCTGACGACCACCGACCCCTGACGACTACCGACCCCTGACGACCACCGACGACACACCCATGACCGCATCCACCGACGACCACGACCACGACGAGACCGCCGAACCGATCACCGACCGAGTCCACGACAACTCCTGGTCGGCGAACCTGGAGACGCCGAAGTACGCCGGGGCCCCGGAGCTCGCGGTCCGCGACGCGCTCGCGGCGATCGACCACACGACCGCCGGAAACCACGTCAACCTGGTCACTCACGGCGACCTCGGCCACCCCGAGGAGTTCCTCTACGACGCGCTCCGGGAGGAGCGCGGCGACGTCGACCCGGAGTACGTCGAACGGTGCGGCTGCGGCGGTCACGTCACCCTCGTTGACGTTCCCTGAGACGCGGACGATCGGACGGGGCCGAACGCGGGCCGAACGGACCGATACCTCCCGGCCGGCGGTGCCGAGAGCGGGCATCCGCCGCCATTCTTAATTCGTCCGCGGCGTAGGTGCGGGTGTGTCCACCGAGCCGATCCTGCCGTTCGCTGACGGACCCGAACCGATCGGCGGGTTCGTCGATCCGGTGCTCGTGGACCCGACTCCGTCGCTGTTGACGGCGGTCGTCGAGGCGTACCGCGCGGCGGCGCCGGAGGTCGTCGAGCCGTCCGTCCAGACGCTGCGAGCCGAGGCGTCGGGTGGTGATTCACCGGCCGCGACGGGGGCTCCCGCCGCAACGGGAGACCGCCCCGACCGGTCGGACGCGCTCTCCTCGTCGCTCCCGGCGCTCGCCGTTCTCGCGAGCGACCGCGCGGTCGACGCCGTCACCGACGGATTCCGACCCGCGAGCAGGCTCGCGGCGCTCGCGGAGACGGGCGCGGTGGAGCTCCTGACGCTGACGGAGCCGCAGCCGAACGCGGCGCTCGTCGGTCGGGAAACGGGGTCCGTGCTCGTCGCCGGCGGAGACCGAGACGGCGTCGATGCGAGCGCCGACTCGCCGGCGAGGTGGTGTCGCGTGGGCGACGATCCGGCGCTCCGGGAACGCTACGTTCCGCTCGTCGAATCGGCCGAGGAGCGCCGCCTGCGAACGCCGAGCCGCCGGCGAATGCACGAGTCGGTCCGGGAGCGCTGCGGCGTCGCCGTCGCGGACGACGTGGTCCGGGCGATCGACCCCGGAGCCGTCGAGGGCGACGGCGTCGCGGGCGCCGCGGACGCCGCGATCGAACCCGACGAGCCGGACCTGGCCGACGCGCGGCGTCGCGCGTACGTCGTCGGCGTCCGCCACGGCGCGCTCGACCGCGACCTGCGTCGCGCCTGCGAGGAGGCCGGCCTCGGGAGCTCGGCGACGTTCACGCGGATCAAACGGGAACTCCGGGAGGCGGGACTGCTCGCGACGGAGTCGGTCCCGCAGCCGGTCGGCCGCCCCCGTGAGCGGCTGGTCGCTCGCGGCGCGCTCGCCGACGCCGACGGTCCGAGCGAGGCCGTCGCCGCGGCGCTGGACGCGGTCGAATAACTGATGAAATGAATAAAACGGATGCGGCGCGGCGGTGACCGGTCTCAGTCGTCCTTCGTCTTGATGTCGGCCGAGAGCCCCTGCGCCATCTCGATCTCCTTCGAGTTGTTCAGGGTCCACGCGGTGCGGTCGGTGACCGCCTCGATGGCCTCTCGGGCGGAGGGGTAGCCGTTGCCGGACTTCTTGACGCCGCCGAAGGGGAGCTGGACCTCGGCGCCGATACAGGGGAGGTTCCCGTACGCCAGCCCGATCTCGGCGCGGTCGCGGTAGTAGTTGATCTGCCGGTAGTCCTCGGAGACGATCGCGCCGGCGAGCCCGTACTCGGTGTCGTTTTGGATCTCGACCGCGCGCTCTATGTCGCCGTCGTACTCGAGGAGGGCGACGTGCGGTCCGAACACCTCCTCGTGGGTACACCGGAGGTCTTCGTCGGGGTCGGCCTCGTAGACGAACGGCCCGATCCAGTGGCCCTCCTCGTGGCCGTCGGGGATCTCGTCGGCGTCGAGGTCGGTGCGGTCGACGAGGACGTTCACGCCCTCATCGCGGGCGAGCTGGTTGTACTCGGCGACCTTCTCGTGGTGCTCCGCCTCGATGAGCGGCCCCATGAACGTGTCCTCCTGGAGCGGGTCGCCGACGGCGACGCTCTCGGCGACCTCGACGAACCGCTCTTTGAACTCGTCGTACACGTCGGTGTGGACGATCAGGCGCTCGGAGGAGACGCAGCGCTGGCCGGTGGTCTTGAACGAGGACATCACCGCGGAGTGGACCGCGACGTCGAGGTCCGCCTCCTCCGTGACCACGATCGCGTTCTTGCCGCCCATCTCGCAGGCGGCGCGCTTGCCGGCGACGCCGCCGAGCTTGTCCTGGATCAGGTGGCCGACCTCGGCGGAGCCGGTGAAGATGACCGTCTCGACGTCGTCGTTCTCGACGATCGCGTTGCCGGCGTCGCCGAACCCCTGTACCATGTTGAACACGCCGTCGGGGATCCCGGCGTCGTCGAACATCTCCGCGATGATCTGCGCGCACCACGGGGTCTGCTCGGCCGGCTTGAAGACGACGGTGTTCCCCTCCACCAGCGCGATGGCCATGTGCCAGTAGGGGATGGCGACGGGGAAGTTCCACGGGGTGATACAGCCGGTGACGCCGCGGGGTTTCCGCCGCATGTACGCGTCCTTCGACGGGATCTCCGAGGGGACGATGTCGCCCGACGGGTGGCGGGCGTCGCCCGCGGCCCACTCGACCATGTGCGCGGCCTCGACCACGTCGGCTTTCCCCTCGCTGATCTCCTTCCCGCACTCCTTGGTGACGACCTCGCCCAGTTCGTCGGTTCGCTCGCGCAGCTCGTGGTACACGTCCCAGAGGTACTCTGCGCGCTGGATCCGGGACAGCTCGCGCCACTCGTCGAACGCCTCGTCCGCCGCGTCGACCGCGCGGTCGACGTCCTCGGGGGCGCCGCGCCGGAACTCGCCGAGGGACTCCCCGGTCGCCGGGTTCTCGCTCTCGAACGTCTCCGAGCCCTCGCCCGAGACCCACTCTCCGTCGATGTAGTGTTGATACGGTTGCGCCATGGGCGGTCGTTTCCGCCGCCACGTTCAAATATCCCACCCGACCATGGTCGGCAGAGCCTTTGTGATGCGGTACCATTGAAACGGTACTAATGGCAACGACCGACGCGAACGGGGCGGAGGAGTGGGCCGGGACTCGACTGACGCTCGACCTGTGGCATCCGAACTGCTGGGCGATCGACGCGACGAGCAGCACCGACGGCGGCGTCCTCGCGCACGCCATCTACAACTCGCCGCGGACCGACGCCGACGCGCCGAACTCGGTGAACGGCCTGTTCACCGCGTTCGCCGACACGAACGAGGAGGTCGAGGAACTGCTCGACGCGATCCGCGACTCCGACCGCGCGGGCAACCTCCTCGAACTGAAGGAGCGATTCGGGCGCGCGCGGGACGCGCCGGGCAACGTCGTCCGCGAGTTCTTCCTGGAGTACGACCCGGCCGACATGGTGTGTCCGACGCTGCTCGAACACGGCTTCGTTCACAGCGCGCCGGTCCGGATCGAGGACGGCCGCGAGGAGTGGCAGGTGTGTTTCGTCGGCGAGCGCACCGATATCCGGGAGTCGCTCGACGCCGTGCAGGCGGACTCCGGCGCCGAAGTGACCGTGGAGTCGATGTCCTCGTCGGGGTACGCGGGGCGCACGCCCCGCGAGCAGCGGCTCGACACGCTGACCACGACCCAGCGCGAGGTGTACGAACACGCCCGCGAGGCCGGGTACTACGAGTGGCCCCGCGAGGCGTCGACCCGCGAGCTCGCCGAGGAGCTGAGCGTCTCGAAGACGACGCTGCTCGAACACCTCCGGAAGGCGGAGTCGAAGCTGTTGGACCCGTAGCTCGGGCAGACGCTCGCCCGATTCCCGAGGGCCGCTCAGTTTTTGAGGGCCGCTCAGTTTTTGAGGGCCGCTCAGTTCCCGACGATCGCCCGCAGCGCGAACAGCGCGTTCGACTTGCGTTCCCGGATCCGCCGGTAGAAGTAGGAGAACCACTTGGAGCCGTACGGGATGTACTGGTACACCTCCGCGTCGGTGTCGGGGTCGGCCGCGAGCTCGAACTGCGCCGACTCCCGGACGCCGGTCAGCATCTGCACCTCGTAGGGGGTCCCGTGGTCGGCGTACAGCTCCGTCGCGTACTCGATCATCGCCGGGTCGTGGCTCCCGACGGCGACGCCGCCGTCGAACGCCTCGAACATGTACGCGAGGCAGTCGCGGTACGACTCGTCGACGCGGGCCTTCTTTTTATATGACAGCTCGGCGGGTTCGTCGTACGCGCCCTTGACCAGCCGGACCTTCCCGGGGAGGTCGGCGAGCCGTTCGAGGTCGTCCCGAGTCCGCTTCAGGTTCGCCTGCACGCAGACGCCGACGTTGCCGTCCGTCTCGACCGCGTGTCGCTCGAAGGCGTCGAGCGTCACGTCCGTGGTCTCGTGGTCCTCCATATCGATCCAGACGAACGTGCCGCTCTCGTCGCCGTCGGAGCCGTCGTCGCCGTCGGTCGCCGTCGGGGCGTTGGCCGCCTCGACGATGCGCGCGAGGTTCTCCTCGAAGACGCGGTCGCCGACGTCGAGCCCGATCTGGCTCGATTTCACCGAGACGCAGGCGTCGACGTCGCGTTCCGCGATCGCCTCGACGAGGTCGACGTACGCGTCGGCGTCGGCGTCGGCGGGGGGTCGCTCCTCGTAGTGTTCCCCGAGCAGGTTCAGGATACCGGCCACGCCGCGGTCGTTGAGCCCCTCGACGTGGGCGAGCGACGCCTCGGGAGTCTCCCCGGCGACAAAGTTACTCGCGATGGGCGGAATCATGTGCAGACAGCGGATCTCTACCCGTATATATGGGCACCCGACCAATTGTTGTGGGGTCGTTGAAGACGAATAAAACGCCGTGACGGACCGCGCGGCGGCCGAGGGGAACATCTGCGGCCGGCCCGACCATGGGCGGGCCGGGGTTAAGATACCCGGATGGCAACTGAAATATCAGGTCACATATGTCACGAGATACCACGGACGTGGCGGACCGGCGTACACTGCTGAAACTGACCGGCGGTGCGGGGCTCCTCGCCCTGTCGGGCTGTCTGAGCACGACCGACGACGGCGGGGACGGGAGCGACGGCTCCGACGGAGGCGACGGCGATGACGGGAGCGACGGCGACGACGGCTCCGACGGCGATGACGGGAGCGACGGCGACGACGGCGGGGAGTCGATGGATCCGTACGAGATCGGGATGGTCGACTCGCTGACGGGGTCGCTGTCGGCGTTCGGCGAGCGGAACCAGCGCGGCGCCGAGATGGCCTTGAGCCGCGTCAACGACGTCGGCATCGACGGGCGAGAGCTCTCGCTGGCCGTCGAGGACTCCGAGAGCGAGAACCAGGGCGGGATCGCCGCCGCACAGAAGCTCGTCAACCAGGACGGCGTCCCGTTCCTCATCGGCGCGGTCGGCTCGGGCGTCTCGCTCGCCATCTACGAGAGCGTCGTCGAGGGGACCGACGTCGTCCAATTGAGCCAGAACTCCACCGGCCTCAGCCTCACCGACTTCCCGGGACTGCTCCGGATGTCGCCGTCCGGTCGCAGCCAGTCGCTGGCGCTGTCGAACATCATCGCCGACGACGGGTACGACGAGATCGCGGTCACCTACGTCAACAACGATTACGGGCAGAGCCTCACCGACGCGTTCGTGAACGCGTACGACGGCGACGTCGTCTACAACAACCCCCACGACCAGGAACAGCAGTCGTACTCCAGCGTCATCTCGGAGATGAACGGCTCCGGCGCGGACGCGTGGCTGTTCATCACGTATCAGGCCGAGTTCGCGACGATGGTCAACGAGGCGTTCTCCTCCGGGTACGAGGCGCAGTTCTACGGCGCCGACTCCGTCTCCGGCGACAGCGTCCTCGAGAACACGCCCGAGGGGAGCATGAACGGCATGAAGATCGTCGTTCCCTCCGCGCCGATCGAGGAGGAGAACTACCAGGAGTTCGCGTCCGCCTTCGAGTCGGAATACGGCCAACAGCCGACGTCGTGGGCGTCGTACGCCTTCGACTGCGTCATCAACGCCGCGCTCGCGATCCAGGCGGCCGACGAGTTCACCGGCGCGGCGCTCCAGGAGACCGTCCGGCGCGTCTCCGGCCCCGAGGGAGAGACGGTGACGTCGTTCGCGGCCGCGAGCGAGATCCTCGCGAACGGCGGCGGGCCGGACGACGTCGACTATCAGGGGGTCAGCGGCCCCATCGACTTCAACGAGGACGGGGACCCGGTCGGCTTCCTGCAGGTCCTCGAGGTCCAAGACCACGCGTACGAAGGCATCGACTTCGTCGAAGGCTAATCCCGACCCATGACCGTCCTCGGATACCTGGCCAACGGGCTGGTGTTCAGCAGCATCATCGTCCTCGGGAGCATCGGGCTGTCGCTCGTGTACAGCATCGCCGACTTCGCGAACTTCGCGCACGGCGACACGATGACCATCGGCGCGTACGCGGCGCTCGTGACGTTCGGCGCCGTCGGCGGGCTCGGCGGCGCGGTGCTCGGGCTCCCGTTCGGCTTCTTCTTCGCGCTCGTCGTCGGGATCGCCGCGGCCGCGGTCGTGGCGGTCGCCACCGAGAAGCTGATCTACGAGCCGCTCGACATCGACTCGATCGGCCTGCTGATCACGTCGATCGGGATCGCGTTCATCTACCGCGCGCTGATCCAGATCCGGTTCGGGTCTGACTTCACGCGGTTCGACATCCGGGCGCAGCGACCGATCGAGTCGCTGGTGCCGTACGGCGTCCGGGTGACGCTCCACGACGTCGCGATCGTCGGCTCGGCGGTGGTGCTCGTCGTCGGGCTCCACGTGCTGCTCCAGTACACCGACCTCGGCCGGAAGATGCGCGCGATGGCCGATAATCCCGACCTCGCGCGGGTCAGCGGGATCCGAACGAAGCGAGTCAAGCTCTGGACGTGGGTCATCGGCGCCGGCCTCGCCGGCGCGGGCGGCGTGTTCCTCGGGCTGTTCAACCAACTCGCGCCGCGGATGGGGTTCAACCTCCTCCTGGTCATCTTCGCCGCGGTGATCCTCGGCGGGATCGGCTCAGTCTACGGCGCGATGGCGGGCGGCTTCCTCATCGGCATGATAAACCAGCTAACGCCGTTCTTCTCCACCGTCGTCGAAGCACTCCCGATCTGGCCGGGGTGGCTCGCGGCGGCGCTGGAGAGCCTGATTAGCATCGAGTACGCGAACGCCATCGCGTTCGTGATCATGGTCGCGGTGCTGCTCGTCCGGCCGAACGGTATCGCCGGGGAGGCGGCCACATGAGCGCCCTCACCGATCCGAAGGGGGCGATCGCGGAGCTGACCCGCCCGGAGGGGTGGGTGCTCGGCGTCAGCGTCGCGTTCCTGCTGTTCCTGCTCGCCGCGCTGCTCACGGGCGCGCTCGGGCCGACCTACTTCCTGTTCCTCGTCGGACTGGCGGGAATGTACGCGCTGCTGTCGTTCGGGCTGAACGCTCAGTGGGGGTTCACCGGCCTGATCAACTTCAGCGTCGCCGCGTTCTTCGGGATCGGCGCGTACGGCTCCGCGCTGATGACCGCGAGCGGCTCGCCGATCGCGGGCGGGTTCAACCCGCTCGTCGGACTCGCGGTCGCGCTCGTCGTCGCGCTCGCGCTCGCGCTGCTGATCGGGATCCCGACGCTCCGGCTCCGAGCCGACTACCTCGCCATCGCGTCGCTCGGGCTCGCGGAGGTCATGCGGCTGATCGTGCTCAACGAGCGGTGGCTGACGAACGGCAGTGCGGGAGTCCGCGGGATCCCGGGGTTCTTCAAGGGCTGGCCCGTGCTCTCGACGTTCCCGGAGGCGATGCCGGGGCTCCGCCTCGAGATCGTTCCGGGATCGCCCATCTTCCTCGAGGCCTCGTTCTGGCAGGCCCTGCTGAACGTCCTGTTGGTGCTCGCGTTCGCGGGGGCGGTGTACGTAATCCTCCGACGCGCGCACCGGTCCCCGTGGGGTCGCGTGCTCCGCACGATCCGATCCGACGAGGACCTCGCCCGAGCGCTCGGGAAGAACACGTACTCGTTCAAGATGCAGTCGTTCGTCCTCGGCAGCCTGATCATGGCGCTGGCGGGCGTGTTCTACACGCACCTGAACCTGTACGTCGGCCCGGGCGACCTGGACCCGATCACGACGTTCTACGCGTGGGTCGCCGTGATCTTAGGCGGCAGCGGCTCCAACCGCGGGGCGCTGTTCGGCGGGGTCGTGATCGTCACCATCCGCGAGGGGACGCGCTTCCTGAACGACGTGGCGCTCCCGATCGACCCCGCGCCGCTGCGGCTGCTGCTGATCGGGGTCGTGATCGTCGCCGTCATGCGCTACCGGCCGCAGGGAATCCTGCCGCCGCAGCGCGAGCTGATCTGGCCGAGCGCGGTCGACGGAGGCGGGGCGCCCGAGACGCCGGACAGCGGCGTCCGGGAGCGCAAGGGAGGTGGGGGCGATGAGTGAGGGCGCCCTCCCCAAGGACGACGCCGTCCTCCGGGTCGACGACCTCCAGAAGTCGTTCGGCGGGCTCGCGGCGACCGACCACGCGACGTTCGCCGTCGAGCGCGGCACGATCACCGGGCTCATCGGCCCGAACGGCGCCGGAAAGTCGACGCTGTTCAACCTCATCTCCGGCTTCTACGAGCCGGACGGCGGGACCGTGGAAGTGAACGGGACCGACGTGACCGGCATGGAGCCGTACCAGGTCGCCGAACACGGGCTCATCCGGACGTTCCAGACCCCGCGCAAGCTGGAGGGGATGACGGTCCGCGAGGCGATGCTGGTCGGCCCGCGGAACCAGCCCGGCGAGTCGTTTCTCAGGCTGTTCGCCTCGCCCGGCTCGGTCGGCGAGAGCGAGTCGGCGAACCTCGCCGACGCGGAGCGGATCCTCGAGGAGTTCGAGATCGACCACCTCGCGGCGCAGCCCGCGACCGACATCTCCGGCGGCCAGATGAAGCTCGTCGAGCTCGCACGCGCGATGCTCGCCGAGCCGGAGGTCCTCCTGCTCGACGAGCCTGTGGCGGGGGTGAACCCGACGCTCGCGAAGAAGCTGAAGTCGCAGATCCGTAGGCTCAACGAGCAGGGGACGACGTTCCTGCTCATCGAACACGACATGGAGTTCGTGATGGACCTGGCGGACCCGATCGTCGTCCTCGATCAGGGGCACGTCCTCACCGAGGGGACGCCGGACGGGGTCCGCGGCGACGACCGCGTCATCGACGCGTACCTCGGAGGCGGCGCATGAGCGACGACACCATCGGCCCCGCGGAGGGGGCTCACGGCGGAACCGGGCCCGCGGAAGCGGCCGGCGACGGAACCGATCCCGTGCTCTCGCTGTCGAACGTCGACAGCGGGTACGGCGAAGTGCAGGTGCTCGACGACTGCTCGATCCGGCTCGATCCGGGCGAGATCGTCTGTCTCGTCGGTCCGAACGGGGCCGGGAAGTCGACCGTCCTCAAGACGGCCTTCGGCATGCTGACCCCGTGGGTCGGAAGCGTCGAGTACCACGGCCGCGACATCGGCGGGATGGCGCCCGAGGAGATCGTCCGCGAGGGGATCGGCTACGTCCCGCAGACCGACAACGTGTTCGGCTCGCTGACGATCGACGAGAACCTCCGCATGGGCGGCGTCGCCCGCGACGGCGGGCTCGACGAGGTGATCGCGACGCTGTACGACCGCTTCCCGATCATCGACGAGAAGCGGAACGCGAAGGCGCGGACCCTCTCGGGCGGCCAGCGGCAGGTGCTCGCGTTCGCCCGGGCCTTGGTGATGGAGCCCGACGTGCTCCTCATCGACGAGCCGTCCGCGGGGCTCGCGCCGAACACCGCAGACGACGTGTTCGAGGACGTCCAGGAGGTCAACGACATGGACACGGCGATCCTCATGGTCGAGCAGAACGTGACGAAGGGGCTCGGCATCTCGGACCGCGGCTACGTCCTCGACCAGGGGACCGTCCGGTTCGAGGGCACCCCGGAGGAGCTGTTGAGCGACGACGAGGTCTCGCAGCTGTACCTGGGCGGCTGAACTCCGTCCGGCCTCGTCCCTACGTCGTCCGCTTCTCCAGCTCCCCTTTCAGCTCCGCGGCGTCGAAGTCGTGGTCCGGACGGATCGCGACGAAGTCGAGGAACTGACGGGCGGCGAGCAGCTCGTCGGTCGAGTAGCTCTCGAGCGCGGCGTCTATCGCGTCCGGCGCGCCGATCAGGGGTTCCAGCGCGGCGAGCGCGCTCGCGAGGTCGTACGACCGCGCCGACTCGCGACCCTCCTCGCTCACGCTCGTCGCGTCGATGACGTACAGGTCGCAGTCCCGCACGAGGACGTTCTCCGCCCGGAGGTCGCCGTGGGCGAGCCCGGCGTCGTGGATCGTCCGGAGCGTCGCGAACAGCTCGGGCGCCAGCCCGGCGACGGCCTCGCGATCGAGCTCGTCGAGCGTCCGGAACTCGGGGAGGTACTCCAGGACGAGGACGCCGAGGTCGCCGACCTCCAGCGCCTCGATCGGCTCCGGGGCGTTGACTCCGAGCTCCCTGACCTCTCGGGTCGCCTCCAGCTCGTGGCGAGCCATCTCGTAGGGGGTCTCGTAGCGCTCGAAGAACCCCTCGGTGCCGGCGGAGACGGCGCCGAGGTTCCGCCCGGTCGTGAACAGCGTGTGGACGAGCGTGTTCTGCTTCGTGATCACCTTCACGAACAGGTCGTCGTCGAGGACCATCGGCGTCGACAGCCAGTTGTCGGCGTCGAGGAACCGGACCCGCATCTCCTCGCGGTCGTACCGGTCCGCCAGCTCTCGGGCGACCCGCTCGATGTCGGGCCAGTCCACGCGACCGCGTACGAGCCGGCGGAGCTCCATGTCAGGACCGAACGCGACGGCGACGCTTAAATCACGTCCTCGGGCGGGATCGCCGCGCGAGCGTCTCGGAGCCGCGGCGGTTCAGGGAGGGGTCACCGACGCTGACCGCGTCGGGACCGAGGCGGGCCGCTCGGTCGTGGAACAAGTCGTACGGCCGGCACGGGCGCTCGGGAGTCGGCCCGCCGAAGGAGACCGATGGCGGAGAACGGGGACGGTCGAAGCGCCCGCGATCGATCACGGTCGTTCGCATCGTTTATGCCGACGGGTCGCAATTCTTGCCTATGGACTTCGAGCTGCCCGCGGAACACCGGATGATACGCGACACGGTGCGGGAGTTCTGCGAGGAGGAGATCCGGCCGATCGCCCAGGAGATCGAAGACGAGCACCGGTTCCCCGACGAGGTGTTCGCCGACCTGAACGACCTCGACATGATGGGCGTGCCCGTGAGCGAGGAGTACGGCGGGCTCGGCGGCGACCAGCTCATGTACGCCCTCGTCACCGAGGAGATCGGCCGCGTCTCCGGCGGGATCGGCCTCTCGTACGCCGCGCACACCTCTCTCGGCGCGAAGCCGATCGAGCTGTTCGGGACGCCGGAACAGAAGGAGGAGTGGCTCCGCCCGCTCGCCGAGGGCGGCGAGATCGGCGCCTGGGCGCTCACGGAGCCCGGGAGCGGCTCCGACGCCTCCGACATGGACACGACCGCCGAGTTCGACGCGGACGCGGGGGAGTACGTGTTGAACGGGACGAAGCAGTTCATCACGAACGCCAACGTGGCCAACAGCGTGCTGGTGAAGGCCGTCACCGACCCGGGCGCCGGCTACGACGGCATCTCGACGTTCATCGTCGACCCGGAGAACGACGACGGCTTCGAGATCACGACGGTCTGGGACAAGATGGGACTTAATTCCTCGCCGACCTGCGAGATACAACTGGACGACGTGCGGATCCCCGAGGACCGCCTGCTCGGGGAGGAGGGAGACGGCTGGACGCAGACGATGAAGACGCTCGACGGCGGCCGGATCTCCATCGCGGCGCTGTCGGTCGGGCTCGCGCAGGGCGCCTACGAGGCCGCGAAGGAGTACGCCGGCGAGCGCGAGCAGTTCGGGAAACCGATCGCGAAGTTCGACGCCATCCGGGACAAGGTCGTCCACATGCACCGCCAGACGGAACGCGCCCGGCTGCTCACGCACAAGGCCGCCGCGAGGTACGACGCCGGCGAGTCCGTCACCCGGGAGTCGGCGCTGGCGAAGCTCGACGCCAGCGAGGCCGCCCGCGAGGTCGCCGAGGAGGCGGTCCAGACGCTCGGCGGGTACGGTTACACCACCGACTTCGCGCCCCAGCGCTTCTACCGCGACGCGAAGCTGATGGAGATCGGCGAGGGGACCAGCGAGATACAGCACGTCGTGCTCGGGCGCGAACTCGGCCTGTAGGTCGCGGTCTCGTGGTCCGCGGGCGTCGGGCGCGACCGGTTCGCGCGTTCACTTCGGCCCGTTCACTTCCGCGCGACGATCCGAAGCACGTCCTCGTCCGCCAGCTCGTGGCTCTTCCCGACCTGTTGGTCGTCGTGTTTCGCGCTCTCGCCGGAGACGCGAGCGAACTTGAACCGCTCCTCGAACTCCCCGCCGATCTTCTGGCAGGCGTCGCCGACCGTGTCGCCCTCGAACAGGATCAGGGGCTCCTCGTAGTCGACGCCGCGACCGGGCTTGTCCATGTAGATCCGGATGAGCCCGAGCTCCTTCCAGAGCCGGTCTTTGAGCCCGTCGAGCCCGAGCTCCTTCTCGGCGGAGATAAAGAGCACGTCGTCGGGGTCGAGGTCGCGCTCGCGGAGCTCCGATTTGACGGTCGGGAGGTAGCTCTTGTCGATGAGGTCGGCCTTGTTCACCGTCACCATCGACGGGAGGTACTCCCGGTTGTCCATCACCGCGTCGATGAGCTCGTCGATGGTCAGGTCGTGGGGGATCGTCACCTTGGCGTTGACGTAGCCGTACTCGCGGAGCACCTGCTTGACGGTCCCCTCGTCGAGGCTCACGTCGTCGCTCATCGTCACTCCGATCCCGTCCTTGTGGGTCTTCCGGATGTTGATGTTCGGCGGCTCCGTGTCGAGGCGGATGTTGGTGGCGTACAGCTCCTCGCGGAGGCGGTCGTACTGCTCGATCTCGAACACCGAGAGCATGAACACGACGAGGTCGGCGGTCCGGACGACCGAGAGGACCTCCTTCCCGCCCCCGCGGCCGCCCGCCGCGCCCTCGATCAGCCCCGGGACGTCGAGGATCTGGATGTTCGCGCCGCGGTACTGTAGCATGCCGGGGTTGACGTCGAGCGTCGTGAACTCGTAGGATCCGACCTCGCTGTCGGCGTTGGTGAGGGCGTTGATGAGGGTGGACTTCCCCACGCTCGGGAACCCGACGAGCGCGACCGTGGCGTCGCCGTGCTTCTCGACCGCGTACCCGTGGCCACCGCCGGCGGAGGACTGGTTCTCCAGCTTCTCCTTCTTTTCCGCGAGCTTCGCCTTCAGGCGCCCGATGTGGGCCTCCGTGGCCTTGTTGTAGGGCGTGTTGGCGATCTCCTCGCGGAGGTCCTCAATCTCCTCTTCCAGTCCCATTGGCGTACAGTCGGCCGTTCGGCTCGTTAAAGGTGTTCCTTCGGCCCGCCTGGGGATCCGACCGCGAACCCGACGCCACCCCGGACCGTGCGAACCCGCCACGATCGTGTCGACGCTTCGACACGGTTATATCCGCGACGTGCGACGAGTCTCGCACGTCGAATGCCCGACCCGTCGAGCCTCCGTGACAGCACCCAGATCGTCCTCCCGTGTCACGCCCTCGAGGGCCTCAGAGAGCGGCTCCGGGAGCGGTTCACCGTGACCGTCGTCGAGGCCGACGGCTACTACCGGATCATCGGTAGCCCCGTCGAAATCAAGGCCGCGAGCGACTTCCTCGCCCGGAACGGCGTCGCGGTCGCGTAGCGCGTCTCCCCGCTGCGGGGCGTGCCCGTGGTCGACGCGAAACGATCGGACGGCTGTGGTCGAAACGAGACGATCGAACGGAAAACGAGGAGCGGAACCGTACTCAGCCGACGACGCCGACGAGGAGCTGGACCGCGATGAGGACGAGGAAGACGAGTCCGGCGGCGAACGAGCCCGCCGCGACGCCGTGTGCGTTGCCGAGCCCGCGCCCCCGGGCACTGAAATAGGCGCCCAGGAAGACGAACCCGGTCACCAGCAGTCCGACCGCGGCGTACGTGACGCCGAGGAGGCTCCCCGAGAGCCCCTCCGGGAGTCCGAAGTCGCCGACCGCCAGCAGGGCGAGTCCGCCCACGCCGACCGCGATGGCGACGAACGCGACGGCCCAGACGACCGGTTTCTGCGAGACGTCCCGGAGCGCCCCGACGACCGCGGCGTATCTGTCGGGCGACGCGTCGGTTCCGGGCGCCGTTCGCTGCGCGCCGACCTTCGCGACGGCGAGGAATGTGGCCGCGACGAGCAGCCCCATTAGTGCCGTGCTCAAGAGCGTGAGTGAGACCATGGTGGGTTTCGTTATTAGGCGGTCCGTTCGCGTGTACAAATAGCCTTCGTATACACGCCCGGGACGACGTGCCGGAACCGCTCGGTCAGGCGCGGATCGACCCGCCGTCACCCTGCGATGTCGACGTCGTCAGGGCGGCTCGGTCGGGCGCGCGAGCTGGCTCTTCCGGTCACGCTACACAAGAGCTAAGTGTGCCATCGCCAAGGGAGAAACAAGAGCAGACAGACGAACATGATAGATCCAATTATCCTGCAACAGGGGAGCGACTGGCGCGCGCAGGCGGAGGTCTTCGACGAGATCTTCTTCGTCTTCCTCGCGCTCGGTACGCTCGTCGGTACGATCGTCGTCGCGTACACGCTGTGGAACGTGTACAAGTACCGCGACGACGGGGGCGAACCAAAAGAGGGCTTCGACGCGCCGACGGTCGGCGAGCTCCCGACGGGACAGGGCGGTCCGAAGGCGAAGAAGCTCTTCCTCTCGTTCGGACTGAGCGCGATCGTCGTCATCAGTCTCGTCGTGTACGCGTACGGGATCCTCCTCTACGTCGAGGAGGGCCCCGACACCGGCGAGGAGGGCGACATCGAGATCCTCGTCGAGGGGTACCAGTTCGGCTGGGAGTACGAGTACCCGAACGGCCACACCACGACAGGCGAGATGATCGTGCCGGCCGACCAGCGGATCGACATCGAGGTCACCTCGCGCGACGTCTGGCACAACTTCGGCTCGTCGGAGTTACGGATAAAGTCCGACGCTATCCCCGGAGAGACCAACTCCAACTGGTTCTCCGTGAGTTCCGAGGAAGTCCAGGCGCAGGGCGGCGAAGCGACGTTCAGGGTCGAGTGCTTCGAGCTGTGCGGGTCCGGACACTCGGCGATGAAGGGCCAGATCACGGTCCTCCCGCAGGACGAGTGGGAGGAGTGGTACGAGGGCACCGAGGGTGACGACTCCGGGAGCGGCAACGAATCCGCCACCGGCAACGAATCCGCCACCGGCAACGAATCCGCCACCGGCAACGAATCCGCCACCGGCAACGAATCCGCCAGCATCGACGACGCCGTCAGCGTGAGCGGCGCCGTCGCCGGAGGTGTTCCCGTATGAGCGAGCTCCCGCCGACGACTTCGGTCAAGCGCTGGCTCGTGACGACGAACCACAAGGACATCGGCATCCTCTACACGATCACCGCGCTGTTCTTCCTGCTGTTCGGGGGCGTGCTGGCGCTCCTGATCCGCGTCCAGCTCTGGGACCCGGCGAACCAGGTGCTCTCCGGGCTCGCGTACAACGAGGCGGTCACGGCCCACGGGCTCATAATGGTGTTCTGGTTCCTCTCGCCGTTCGGCTTCGGCTTCGCGAACTACTTCGTTCCGCTCCAGATCGGCGCTGACGACCTCGCGTTCCCGCGCCTGAACGCGGTCTCGTACTGGATGTACCTTTTCTCCGGCGTGCTGCTGGGGATCAGCTTCTTCCAGGGCGGCACGCTGAGCGCCGGGTGGACGATGTACGCCCCGCTCAACATCCCGATGTACACGCCGAGCATCGGGTCGACGGGGGCGGTGCTCGCGCTCGCCATGTTCACCATCGGGATCACCGCATCCACGGTGAATTTCCTCACGTCGATCCACCACTCGCGCGCCGAGGGGATGGGTATCATGGACATGCCGATGTTCACCTGGGGGATCCTGGCGACCGTGTGGATGATGCTGTTCGCGTTCGCCGCGCTGCTCGCCGTCGGCCTCATCCTCGCGGCCGACCGCGTGCTCGGGTCGGTGTACTTCTCCGCGACCGAGGGCGGCTCCCTGCTCTGGGGGCACCTCTTCTGGTTCTTCGGTCACCCGGAGGTGTACATCGTCTTCTTCCCGGCGCTCGGGGTCATGTTGGAGCTGTTCCAGACCTTCTCCGGGCGTCGGCTCGTCGGCCGGAAGTGGGTGATCATCTCCATCTGTCTCATCTCCGTCCAGTCGTTCCTCGTGTGGATGCACCACATGTTCCTCACGACGATCAACCTAGAGATCAAGACGCTGATGATGGCGACCACCATCGGCATCTCGCTCCCATTCGACCTCGTCGTGTTCTCGCTGATCTACACGCTGATTAAGGGGCGGATCCAGTTCACGACGCCGTTCCTCTTCGCGTTCGGCGCGCTGCTACTCTTCATCCTGGGCGGCATAACCGGGGTGTTCCTCGGCGCCATCGTCCTCGACTACGAGTTCCGCGGCACCTACTGGGTGGTCGCGCACTTCCACTACGTCATGTTCGGGGGTGCGACGGCGCTGTTCGGCGGCGCGTACTACTGGTTCCCGAAGGTGACCGGGAAGATGTACGACGAGCTGCTGGGGAAGCTCCACTTCGTGATCTTCTTCGTCAGCTTCAACATGGTGTACTTCTCGATGTTCCTCGGTTGGGAGACCCCGCGCCGCGTCTTCGAGTACAACCCCGCGTTCCAGACGTTCCACCAGATCGGGACGATCGGGGCGTTCATCCTCGGGTTCTCCTTCTTCATCATGTTCTACAACTTCGCGAAGTCCTACGTCGCGGGCGAACCCGCCGGCGACAACCCGTGGGACTACTCGCGGACGGCCGAGTGGGCCGTTTCCTCGCCGCCGCCGCTCGAGAACTGGCCGAACCGCCCCTCGTACGCGTCCGGCAAGCTCGAGTTCGTGAAGGATTACGTGCCTGACGGCGGTCCGGCGGTGAAAGCCGACGGCGACGGTAACGCCGCGACCGACGGCGGCAACAGTCACTCCGATCATATCAAGGAGTACCCGTACTGGGACAAGCACCCGAGCCACGCGAGCATCTGGCCGTTCGCCCTCTCGCTGATGACCGGGTTCTTCCTGTTCGGACTCTCCGGGTTCGCCGACTCGGTCACGTTCATCGTCGGCGAGTCGATCGCGTCGACGAGCGTCGAAATCTCGAACGTGGTGTACCCGGTGTTCATCGTCGTCGGCCTCGTCGGGATGATCGCCAGCGGCGTGAAGTGGGGGTTAGAAGACTTCTACGCGCCGCCGAGCGAATTCGCCGAACGGTGGCCGTTCAACGGCGTCGAGAAGGTGAAGCTGGGGATGTGGTTCTTCCTCGCATCCGACGTGATCGTCTTCGGCGCGTTCCTCTCGGCGGCCATCTTCGTCCGGTACAACGCCGGGTGGATGACGTGGGAGCCGCTGACGGAGTCGCTCCCCGGCCTGATCAACACGTTCGTGCTGATCACGTCCTCGTTCACCGTGATCCTCGCGCTCGTCGCCGCTCACCGGAAGAGCCGACAGGGGATCCTGGCCTCGCTCGGCGCGACGATCCTGCTCGGGTTCACCTTCCTGGCGATCAAGCTGTGGGAGTGGGAACACGAGATCTTCGACCGCGGCGTGATGATCGCGTCGAACGCCCACGGCGACCCGATCCAGGCGTCGATCTACTACGTCACGACGGGGCTCCACGGGCTTCACGTAGTCATCGGCCTCCTGATCGCCTGCTACCTGTTCGTCCGGACCTACCAGGGACACTACCTGGAGGACGAGCGGCCGATCGAGTACTTCGGCCTCTACTGGCACTTCGTCGACATCGTCTGGGTGTTCATCTTCCCGCTGTTCTACCTCTTCTGAGGCGGCGTTCGCCGCCGCGTTCCGTTTCCGTCGCTCTCGCTTTTCTCGTTCGACCGCGCCCGATAGCCCGCGCCGTACGCCGCGCGGCTCTCACTCGGGGACCGGCTCGGCACACCACTGACAGAAGTCGAACGACGGGTCGGTCTCGCGGCCACAGTGCGGACACGACATCGCGTCGGGCTCTCCGTCGCGGTCGGCCGTCGGCTGACCGGAGCTGTCGGGCGGTGCCGCGGCTTCCGTTCGCCCGGAGGAGGCTTCCGGCCGGGCCCGCTCCGCGGCCGCCGCGCGTCGCTCGCGTTCGTGATCGCGGTTGTTCCGAAGCGCGAGGACGTACGCGTCGATCACGCTGGCGGCGACGACGAGCAGTGCCGGCGCGACGTCGGCGACCGGCGGCGCGTCGCCGGCGATGAGTCCCTCCACCGCCGCGTCGGGCACGATAACGACGAGCGTCGCGGTCACCGCGACGTACCACCCGAGCGCGCGCCCCCACCGGCGGAGGTACGCGTGTCCGAGGCCGGAGACGACGAGCGCGAGCACGGCCGCGAGCCACGGTCGGCGTCGACTGCGGTCTGTCATGGGGCGACGTTCGCGCGCCGGGACCGTGTAACTGCCCCTCGCTCGGAGCGTTTATGTGGCCGAGACGCCGAGTCGTGATATGTTCGGACTCCCGGCCGGAGAGTTCCTGATCGGGATCGGGTTCGCGCTGTTCGGGGTCGGCACGTGGTTCCTCGGGCTCGGGATCGCGTACCTGCTCTACCGGCGCTGGCGCGGCGACGGGCCGCGCGCGAACCGCGACGACTGAACTCCGGTCGTCGCCTCCGCACGCCGGGTTCCGGTTCGGTCACGCTTTTGAACTCGCTGGACCGAGAGAGGATATGACCGACACGGCGCTCGTCATCGGCGGCACGCGGTTCATCGGGCGGCACACCGTCTCCGATCTGCTCGCGAACGGCTACGAGGTGGCGATGCTGAACCGCGGGAACCACGAGAACCCGTTCTCGGACGACGACCGCGTCACGCACGTCGAGGGCGATCGGACGAACGAGCGCGACCTCCGGACGGCGAAGCTCTCCGCGGAGCCCGAAATCGTGATCGACTGCGTCGCCTACCACCCCGGCGACGTGGAGACCGCGGTCGACGTGTTCGCCGACGTCGACGGCTACGTGTACGTCTCGTCGGGCTCGAGCTACGCCGCCGAGGAGATCCCGAAGCGAGAGGGGGAGACGCCGCTGCACCCGTGCTCCCCCGAACAGGCGGCCGACGAGAGCATGGAGACGTACGGCAACCGGAAGGCCGAAGGCGATCGGATCGTGTTCGACGCCGCCGAGGCGGGAGTCAACGCGACCGCGGTCCGCCCTTGTATCGTCTACGGCCCGTACGACTACACGGAGCGGCTCGACTACTGGATCGACCGCGTCCTCTCGCACGACCGCGTGGTCGTCCCGGGCGACGGCCAGAACCTCTGGCACCGCGCGTACGTCGAAGACGTCGCGAGCGCGCTCCGGATCGCCGCCGAGCGCGGCGAGCCGGGCTCGGCCTACAACGTCGGCGACCGGCGAGCGCTCACCCTCGAAGAGACGCTGGAGGCGATCGCCGAGGCCGCCGGGACCGACTGCGAGGTCGTACCCGCGAGCGGGGACGCGCTCGCGGCCGGCGGGCTCGAACCGGACGACTTCACGCTCTACAGGGAGTACCCGCACCTGCTCGACACGTGCGCGCTCGCCGGTCTCGGCTGGGAGTCGACGCCCGTCGACGAGGCGATGGCGCGGACCGTCGCCGAACACCGGGAGACCGACCGAGACGGAAGCGAGTGGGACCCCGGTCGCGAGGCTGAAGAGCGCGTGTTAGGCGTGAAAGAGACGCTGTAGGTCGGCCGGCTCGTCGCGTACCGATCGGTCGATCGCCGCGCGCGGCTCAGTAGGCGGCGTCCCAGCGCGACGGCTTCCGCCGGTTCCCGCAGTCGCCGCACTCCATGCGGTCCATCGTGTCGATGGCGACGTCCGTTCCCTCGCAGTTCCCGCAGAAGTAGCCGTAGCGCCGCTCCCGCTCGGGGTCGGAGTACGCGACGTAGAAGGGGCCCTCGGAGCCGCGCTCGCTCTCGTCGAAGGCGACGTAAACGGTGTCGCCGGTGCCCGTCTCCACGACGCCCTCGGAGATGCCGGTCAGGCGACTGACCTGTTTGCGGTACTCGCGCTCGTCGAACGTCTCCTCGCCGATCTCCACCCGGCGCTCCCCGACGAGCTCGTACCCCTCGGCCTCGTAGAACGCGGTGCCGGCCTCGTTGGCGACGAGCACGCGCGCCTCGATGCGGTCGACGTCCGCCTCCTGGAGCTCCGCCTCGACGCGTTCGAGGAGCGCGGAGCCGAAGCCGGAGCCGCGGTGGTCGGGGTGGACGTGGAGCCAGTCGATCTCCCCGACCCGCTCGCGGCGGCCGACGACGTAGCTCTCGGCGAACCCGACCACGTTCTCGTCAACGACGGCGACGGGACACACGGTCCCCTCGTCGCCGATGTCCGCGACGAGGTCGTCGGGGTCGTACCACTCGTCGACCGCCTCGGCGAGCAGCGCCTCGTCGACCGCGTGCCCGTAGGAGGCGAGCAGTGATTCGCGGGCGACTTCCCGGATCGCGTCGACGTCGGCTGCGGTGGCGTCGCGGAGTTCCATACTGTACCGTTCGCATACGACTACAAAAAACACGGCCGAACGTGTCAGAACTGCCGGGTCGGTACGGTCGTGACTCGGAGCGGAGAGAACGAGCGCGGCGGCTCGACGGGACGGAGCGGAGCAGAAGCGAGCGTGCCGGGGACCGAAGAGACGTCGGGGTTAAGAGATGGAGTAGGTCGCCGCGGCCATCAGCAGCATCGTGAGCGCGAGCGCGAGCGCCATCACGTAGCTGAGCGAGCGGTTCTCCCACCGGAGGTGCTGGAAGTAGGCGACGATGAGGAGCGTCTTGACGGTCGCGATCACCAGCGTCCCGCCGAGCGCCTGGGCGTACGTGAAGTTGAGGAACTCGGCCTCGAAGAGAACGAAGTTCAGCGTCGCCGCGACCAGGAGCGCGACGTAGATCGCTGTGTACAGTTTGAGCGAGTCGTCCGACATTGCTTGAATGAGCGTTCGGCCGCGTGCTTAAAGAATTAACCATCCGACCGGGCGGCGGCGCGTTCGAGGCCCGCACGACCCCGAAACGCCTTTGGCCTCGACGCGCCGACCTCACGGCGATCACTCCCCGAGGCATCACCGTGGACCCGCTCGAACCGACGGACGACCTGCTCGAATCGCTGTACGTGGTCAACAAGGTCGCGAAACAGTTCGCCGACGAGGCGACGGCCGCCTACGACCGCGGCGACGTCACCGAGAGCAACGTCCGCTCCGCCCGGAAAGACGCCCTCTACCGGACGAAGACGGCGGTCCTCTCACGTATCGTCGCCCACGAGGACGCGCACGTCACCGGCGAGTACCACGCGATCAACGGCGACGTCTGGCTGTTCCTCGCGGTCGGCGACTGGCGCTTCCACCAGCCGCCGCGCGCCATCGGCGGCGACCTCGCCGACGAGGTCGACGTCGCGAACGCGCCCGACGAACCGATCGACGCCCCCTACGAGCGCGACTCCGCGGTCGAGCGCTCGGACCGATCCCTGGAGGCGGCGCTCTCTGGACTCGCCGACGTCGGGGTCAATGCGAACGACCACCTCGCCCGCCCGACCGTGACCAGTGAGCACGACCGCATCGTCGACGTGCGCTGGTCGTTTCTCCCGTGAGTTCGACGTTCGCGACGCCGGCGATCCGACGTGACCGGTGCTTCCGCTACGGGTATCGTCGCCGCCGGGTCTCGGAAAAATTGAACGCCTACTGAAGAACGCGCAGTCCGGCGTTAGCTCTCGACGACTTCGATGGCGCCGAGCATCCCGTTCGCCTGATGCGGCGTGCACTGGTACAGCTGGATGCCGGCGCTGTCGAACGACTGCTCGAAGGTCTCTCCCTCCTCGGCGACCGCCTCGCCGCTGTCGAACTCGGTCGCCGAGCCCTCCACGGAGGCGACGTTGTGGGCGCCGCCCTCGCCGGTCCACTCCCAGACGACGGCCGTGCCGGCGTCGATCCGGATCGCGGCGGGGTCGAACGCGAAGCCGACGTCGCCGGCGCCGACGGAGACGGTGACCTGGTCCTGTCCGGTGTAGTCCGCGATGGTACCGTCGTACATCCGGGCGTCCGCGAGGTAGTCGTCGATCTCGCTCGGGACGTCGTCGCGCGGCTCCCCGGAACCGCCCGAGTCGCCGCCGTCAGAGCCGTCAGAGCCGTCAGAGCCGTCCCCTCCACCGCCGGAACAGCCGGCGATCGTTCCGAGGGCGAGCGCGGCTCCGGTTCCGGCGACGTACCGCCGTCTACTCAGCTTATCAGACATCAGTTTAGATACGCCGTCGAGCCTTACAAACCTCTTGATACACACCGGATCGCCGGAACGGCCGCAGGGGTTAAGTAGCCCCTCTGCCGGTCGGCCGGGACCGCGCCGTCGGCGGATTTATTCCCCGCCGGCGCCCTGAACGGGACGTATGCGGGAAGACGAGCTGGCGACCGCCGTGGTCGACCACTACGCGGCCGCCCACGACGACCCCGAGGTCCGGCTGGAGGAGCCGTACGACGCCGAGGGGCGACGCGGCGTGGTCGACGCGTACGTCCGGCTGCGGACGCCCGAGCGCGTCGACCACGTGATCGAACTCAAGGGCGACGCCGCCGTGCGCCGAGCGACCGGCGCGAACGAGGTCCTGCGGCAGTACCGGCGCATGGAGCGGTACTTCCACGCCGACGAACGGCACGCGATCCGACCGAAGCTGGGCCGCACCGAGCCGGGCGCGCGCTATCTCCTCTGTTTCGCGCCCACGCCGACCTGCGTTCACCACGTCGCCACGCACCGGTCGCTGTACGGGTCGGTCGACGTCGCGGCCCGCGTCGACGACGTCCCGGCGGTCCGCACGGTCGCGTTCCTCACCGGACTCGACGGCGATCCCGCCGACCTCGGGATGGTGTCGGTCAACGGCGACGTCCCGTTCGGCTCCGCGGCGTTCCTCGACGCCGTGCCGCGGGACTCGCGGCTCGCGGAGAGCCTCCGGGGCGTCGACGACGACCTCGTCGAGTCCCCGTGACCCCCGCGCGGTGGTGACGGCGGAGGAACGCCGACCGCGGCGCGTGCGACCGAAAGGCGCTTTTCGCCGCGCCGCGACCCTCGACCATGATCACGGTCGCGTTGGCGGGGAAGCCGAACGCCGGGAAGTCCACGTTCTACACGGCCGCGACGATGGCCGACGTCGACGTCGCGAACTACCCGTTCACGACGATCGACGCGAACCGCGGGGTCACGCACGTCCGGACCGAGTGCCCGTGTCTCGACCGCGAGGAGCGGTGCGGCAACGAGAACTGCCGCGACGGGAAGCGGTACGTCCCCGTCGAGCTCCTCGACGTGGCCGGGCTCGTCCCCGGCGCCCACGAGGGGAAGGGGCTCGGAAATCAGTTCCTCGACGAACTGACGAACGCGGACGTCGTGTTGAACGTCGTCGACGCCTCGGGCGCGACGAACGCGGAGGGCGAACCGGTGGCGGTCGGCTCGCACGACCCCCTCGACGACGTGGACTTCGTCGAGGAGGAGATGGACCTGTGGCTCGCGGGCATCGTCGACCGCAACTGGGAGGGCGTCGAGCGCAAGTCGCGCTCGCCCGACTTCGACTTGGAAGCGTCGATCACGGACCTGTTGACCGGGTTCGGCGCGACCGAACACGACGTGACGGCGGTCCTCCGCGGGCTGGAGTACCCGGACGACCCGAAGGCGTGGACCGGCGAGGACCGCGAGGCGCTCGCGCGGGCGACCCGCCGGCGAACCAAGCCGATCGTCGTCGTCGCGAATAAGATCGACGCCGCGCCCGACGGCGCGCTCGACCGGATCCGCGAGGGAACGGACAAGCCCGTCGTTCCGGCGACGGCGGACGGCGAGCTGGGCCTCCGACGCGCGGCCGAGGCGGGCGTCGTCGACTACGACCCGGGCGACGAGGAGTTCGAGATCCTCGACGAGCTCTCAGACGGGCAGCGGGAGGGACTCGACGCGATCCGCGGCGTGATGGACGAACACGGCGGCACCGGGGTCCAGACCGCGCTGAACGCCGCCGTCTACGACCTGCTCGATCGCATCACCGTCTACCCGGTGCAGGACGCCTCGAAGTGGACGGACGGGACGGGGAACGTCCTCCCCGACGCGTTCCTCCTCCCGTCGGGGGCGACGCCGCCGGACTTGGCGTACGCGGTCCACACCGATATCGGTGAGGGGTACCTCCACGCGGTCGACGCGCGCTCCTCGCGGCGGATCGGCGAGAGCCACGAGCTGAGCGAGGGCGACGTGATACGGATCGTCAGCACGAACTGAGACCGCCGGGGGCCGCCGTCGGTCTCACTCCACCCGCTGCGCGTACGTCACCTGCTTCGGCTCGAACCCCGCGTCGCGATAGAACCGTCGCGCGCCGTCGTTGTCCCACTCGCAGGAGACGGTGAGGTAGTCGCAGTCGCGGTCGCCAGCCATCGCCCGCACGCGCTCCACGACCGCCGCGCCGTAGCCCCGGTTTCGGTGCTCCTCGTCGACGGCGAGGTTCACGATCTTCAGGTACCGGGACCGCGCTCGGGAGGGACGGTGACCCGTTTCGAGCGTCACGAACCCGACGGTGTCGCCGTCGACGGAGACGAGGTAATCGGTCGTCGACGGGTCCTCGAGGTGCTCGCGAAACCCCTCGTCCGGGACCTCGCTCGCGTCGGCGTAGGCGAGTTCGTTCAGCTCCGAGTACGATACCGTCGACGTCGCGAGGTCGTACCACCGCTCGACGAGCGCGTCGAGGTCGCCCTCGGTGGCTTCGACGAGTTCCATGCCGGCCCACCGCGGCGACGGCCCTTCAGTATTGGTCCGGCGCGCGTCGCCGTCGCGTCCGGCGCCCGCGCCGCGGTCCGGTCCGGATTCGCGGATCGATCCGGCGTGAGACCGACAGGCACATGCGGATCCCCCGAGACGGGCCGATAGATGCTCGGGCTGGAACACGACTTCCGGATCGTCGACACCCGCGCGACGCTGGACCCCGACGAGTCCTCGGTCGCCACGCACGGCCGGGACATCTCCCCCGAGCGGTTGGAGCGCGAGATGCTCCAAGCGGGCGTCGTGCGCGCGGTCGCGAGCCCCGGTCGCCGTTCGCCCGGCCGGAGCTACCTCCGCGCGAACAACGCGGTCGCGCGGCTCTCGATCGACCGGCCGTTCGTCGCGTTCGCCCGGCTCAACGGCCCGCGCGATCCGGGGACCGGCCCCCTTCCGGCGATCCGGAACCTCTACGCCGAGCGCGACGACCACCACGCCCGCCCGGACGACGTCGAGCAGTACTCCTACGACGACCGGTTCCACGGGTTCACGCTCGTCCCCAACGTCGACGGGCTCCCGAACGAGGACGTGTTGCGGCGGCTTGAGGCGGCCGACCTCCCGCTCATCGTCCACGCCGGCAGGGAGTTCCCGCCCGAGGCGGTCGAGCGCGAGCTGCTCGACTACGACCTCCCGGTCGTCCTCGCGAGCTTCGGCGGCTACCCGCTCGACGCCGACCTGATGAACGAGACCCTCGACCTGCTCGACGATCACGACCGGCTCTACGTCGACACGAGCGCCGTGCGCTACCGAGAGGTGCTCGAACGCGGCGTCTTGGAGCACCCGGACCGCGTCCTCTTCGGCTCCGGCGCGCCGGACGTCCACCCGAACGTCGGCGTGATGGAGGTGCTCACGCTCGACGTCTCCGAGGACCTGATGCGCCGCGTGTTCGCGAAGAACCCGGCTCGGCTGATCCCCGCGCTCGCCGAGGGCGCGGACGTCTGAACCGACGGTCACTTGTCGCGGCACCGCCGACCCGACGAGCATGAGCGACGCCGAGAGCGAAATCGACGACGGCGACGACGCCGACGACGACCCCCTCGTCGAGGTCGTTCGCGCGGCCGGCCACGAGCACGTCACCGCCGAGCACGCGAGCACGTTCGAGTTCACGACGGACGACTGGCTCACGCCCGCCGGCGACTGCATCGTCGGCGTCGCGGCCGACCGCGCGCCCCGCGACTTCTCGGCGTCGTTCCGAGAGGCGTGTCGAGACGCGGACGCGACCGTCTCTGCGACGATCGCCGTCGGGGAGCCGGGCGACGAGGCGGTCGACCTCGCGGCCCCGGCGCACGTCGACCGGATCGCCGGACGCGGCGACCCCGACCTGACGCTCCTCGACGACCGCTCGATGGTCGGACGGACGAGCGACTACACCGACGACGAGCGCACGATCCTGGTCGACGGCGACGGGGCGGCCGCCGACCTCGACCGCGACCTCGTCGCCGCGCTCGCCGAGGGCGCGCCGGTCGCGCTGCGGCTGGCCGTCGAACCGGCGGAGTGAGGCGGTGCGAGGCGAAGCGATGCGGACTGAGACGAAGCGATACGGACTGAGACGAAACGAGGCCGAGTTGAGCAGTGAACGCGAGTCCCTCGTCCGGTCCGGTCAGAGCCGGCCGGCGGCGTCGATCAGGTCGGTGGTCGGGAACGGGTCCTCGCGATCGAACGACGCGAAGACGGCCTCGTAGCGCGCCGCGGGCAACACGAGCACGACGACGTTCTCGAAGAACAGCGTCTGGGCCTCGAACTCCTCGTCGATGAGCTCCCTGAACTCGTCGCCGGTGACCTGACTCGCCATGATCAGCCGATACGCGGATTCGAGGTCCCGGTCGGAGTAGCGCGACTCCAAGTCAGCTCGGATGTACTCGAGCGTGAAATCGAGGGAGTCGAGAGAGGCTATCACGCGAGCCTCGGCGCCGTCGACGCCGCGGAGGGTCTCCACCAGTTCGGACACACCGGCGGATTTTGCTGGTACGTACTAAAATCGCACGTTCGGGACCGGCCTCAGATCGGGAGCTCCGCGTCCGCTCCGACGACTCGGTCGACCTCCTCGGGGGCGCGCCAGTCGGTCGTGCGCTCCAGCAGCTGCACGACCATCCGACCCGTCACGCCCCAGACGGTGTAGCCGTCGACGTGGAAGAAGTGGACTCGGTGGTCGCCGTACTCCGGGTGGCCGATGCGACGCTCCGACTCGTAGTTCGCGGCGTCGGTCAGCCCGCTTACGGGGAGGACCGCGACCTCGGCCACCTCCGACTCGTCGGGGACGTACTCCCGGTCGGGCGCGACGCCGACGAACGGCCGGATCCGGTAGGCCGAGGAGGTCCGCGTGTCGTCGAGCCGCCCGACGACGTCGACCTCGTCGGGCCGCATCCCGACCTCCTCGTTCGCCTCGCGGAGGGCGGTGTCGGTCAGGGTCCGGTCGATCGGCTCGCGGCCGCCCCCGGGGAAGCTCATCTGCCCCGGGTGTTCCCCGAGGTGTGCGGCGCGCTTCGTGAACAGCAGGTGGGCCTCGCCGCCGCGCTCGACGACGGGCGCCAGCACCGCCGCCTCGCGGCGCGCCCGAGTCACTTTCTCGGGCGTGTACCGACGCAGCCCCGACAGGTCCATACCGGCCGTAGGCGCCGGGAAGGGGTTAACGTTTCTCCGCGTTCCTGCGGTCTGAAACGATCGGCGGCGGCGAGGGAGACGCCGCGTTCTGCCCGCCGCGTCCGGCCCATCGCGTCCCAACGGCCCGCACGGCTTCGGACGTTTTAAGCCCGCGACCGACCCTTCACACGACAATGAGCGACGACGACCAAGAGCTCGGTATCACCGAGTCCAAGTCACACAACACCGGCGAGTGGTACGCCGAGGTCGTACAGAAGGCCGGGCTGGCCGACTACGGCCCCGACGGGATGAGCGGGTTCATCGTCACCCGGCCGCGCGCGTACGCCGTCTGGGAGCGCCTGCAGGGGTTCCTCGACGCGAAGTTCAAGGAGACCGGCGTCCAGAACGCCTACTTCCCCCTCTTCATTCCCGAGTCGTACCTCGAACGGGAGAAGGACATCGTCGAGGGGTTCGACCCCGAGGTCGCGTGGGTGACCCAGGCGGGCACGAAGGAGCTCGAAGAGCGGCTCGCCGTCCGCCCCACCTCCGAGTCGATCATCACGCCGTACATCAGCCAGTGGGTGCGGAGCCACCGCGACCTCCCGCTTCGCGTGAACCAGTGGTGCTCGGTCGTGCGCTGGGAGGCGACGGAGACGAAGCCGTTCTTCCGCACGAAGGAGTTCCTCTGGCAGGAGGGCCACACCGCGCACGCGACGAGCGAGGACGCGTGGGACGAGACCATGACGCGGCTCGACCAGTACGAGTCCGTCTACGAGGACCTGCTGGCGATGCCCGTCCTGAAGGGACAGAAGCCCGACCACGACAAGTTCCCCGGCGCGGACACGACGACCACCGTCGAGGCGCTGATGCCCGACGGCAAGACGGTACAGGCCGGGACCTCGCACCACCTCGGACAGTCGTTCGCGGAGGCGTTCGACATCACCTTCTCCGACGAGGACGAGGAGGAGCGGCTCGCGCACACCACCTCCTGGGGGCTCTCGTGGCGCGCGCTCGGCGCGCTGATCATGACCCACTCCGACGAGCAGGGGCTCGTGCTCCCGCCCGGCGTCGCCCCCGAGCAGGTCGTCGTCGTCCCGATCTGGCAGGAGGACACGAAAGACGACGTGCTGGAGTACGCCGAGGGCGTCGCCGACGACCTCGACGCGGCGGGCGTCCGCGTCGAGCTCGACGACCGCGACGAGCGCAACCCCGGCTTCAAGTTCAACGAACACGAGCTCAACGGGATCCCGCTCCGGATTGAGATCGGCCCCCACGAGGTCGAGGACGGCGAGCTCACGCTCGTTCACCGCCCCGACGGGGAGAGCGTCGTCGAGGACCGCGAGGGCGTCGTCGACACGGTCCGCGACCACCTCGACGAGGTGTACGCGAAGCTGTACGCGGCCGCGGAGGAGACGCTCGACGGCGAGGTCCGCGAGGCCGAGGACCGCGCCGAGATCCTCGGGACGCTCGGCCAGCACGGCGGCTACGTGAAGACGCCGTGGTGCGGCGACGAGGCCTGCGAGGAGCCGATCAAGGAGCCGATGGCCGCCGAGATCGTGATGGTCCCGTTCGAGGACGACGACCCGCTCGTCGACGGCGAGGGCGACGAGACGTGTGCGATCTGCGGCGAGGACGCCGAACGGACCGCCTACTTCGCGAAGTCGTACTGAGGCGTAGAGCCGACGACGCTCCCCGGCGTCGTCGCCGGTACCCGCACGGTCCGCGAGCCCGCTCGCGAACACCCCGCCGCCGTCCCGCGTTTAATCCGCGTTGATCCGAGTTAACGGAGATCGGTTTATATACGGATACGTCGCCTACCGTCAGGTGATGAACCGAGGTATCGCGCTCCTCGTCGTCGCGTTCGCGGTAGTCGGCGTCGTCGGGATCGCCGCGGCCGGCACGGTCGGGACGGCCGTCGCGCAGGAGGACCCGGGAGCGACGAACGAGACGGCCGAGGGCAACGAGACGGCGAACGTGACCGACATCAGCCCCGGTGAGCGCCTTTCAGGCGTGATAGGGGTCCAGCGGGCCGAGATAGCCGGCGAAGTCGATTCGCGGGCGTTCGAGGTAGCACTCAACCGGACGGAGAACGCTGAGGACCGGGCCGACCTAGTCGAGGAGCGGTTGAACCGGACCGAGGGGCGACTGACCGATATCGAGCGGCGGCAGCGAGAGCTCCGCGAGCGCCGCGACGCCGGTGAACTGACTCAAGGCGAGTTCGCCGCGCGGATGGCGGAGCTCGGCGCCCGAGCGGAGACGGTCAAGCGCGAGGCGAACCGAAGCGCCGACGTCGCCCGCGATCTCCCCGAGTCGGTTCGGGCGGACCGCGGCCTCGATGAGGAGCGACTCGGCGAGCTTCGCGAGCGCGCCAATGAGGCGAGCGGCTCGGAGGTCGCGGCGATCGCCCGCGGCGTCGCCGGCAACGACGTCGGTGGGCCGTTGGCGGCCGAGCGACGCGGCCCGCCTGAGAACGCGGGTCCCGAGAGCGATCCGGGTCCCGGTGAGGGGGGCGACGGCGGCGACGGCGTTCCCGGGACCGGTGACGGGACGGCCGGCGAGGGTCCGCCCGACCGCGGCGACGGGAATGACGCCGACGGCAACGCGACGAACGCGACCGGCGACTCGACGAACGCGGTCGGGACGCCGACGGACGGTTCGGGGAACGCGAACGAGGGGGCCGGTCGCGGTGACGGCGGCGACCGCGGTGACGGTGCGGACGGAGGGAACGCGACCGCTCAGGGCGACGGAGGGAACGCGACCGCTCAGGGCGACGGGGGGTCCGCGCCCGCCGGCGACGACCGCAGCGCCGGCGACGACCGCGGCGCCGGTAACGACTCAGTCCCCGGTGCCAGCGCCGCGAGCGCCGTCGACGCCGTCGCTGACCGTCTCGCCGGATCGCTGACGGACGGCACCGACTTCTTTCGAGGGGTCGTCGGCGGTGTCGATGGCTGAGTCGCGGCGGCTCCGGCCGCGGTCCGAGGCGACCGAGACGGAGCCGAGCGGCTCCGTCGCGCGCCCGCCGAGCCGCCCGAATCGCGGGCGGTCTCGTTTTGAAGATAGGAAGCGATTTATCCGAGCCTCGTAACTGTCCGCCCGTGCAGCGAACGGTACTCCTTCTCGTCGTCGCGCTCGTCGCCAGCGCCGGCCTCGCGTCGGTCGGGGCCGCACAGACCGGGGCGGGGCTCCCGTCCGGCGGCTTCGATCAGATGGACGTCAGCCCGGACGACGTCCTGATAGCGGTCACAGTCGAACCCGACGGCGACGCGGTCTGGGAGACCCAGTACCGGATCCGCCTCGCGGACGACGACGAGGAGCAGGCCTTCGAGGAGCTCCGCGCCGACGTGGAGTCGGACCCGGACGCGTACACGAGCCGGTTCGGCGAGCGGATGCGCACGACTGCGGGGGCCGCCGAGAACGCGACGGGCCGCGAGATGAACGTCACGAACGTCAGCGTGAGCGCCGAGCGACGCGAACTCCCGCAGTCGTACGGCGTCCTGACGTACCGGTTCGAGTGGAGCAACTTCGCGGCCGTCGACAGCGATCGACTCCTCGTGGGGGACGCCGTCGACGCGCTGTTCCTCGACGAGAGCACGTCGCTCATCGTCTCGTGGGAAGACGGGTACCGACTCGGCGAGGCGTCCCCGACCCCGACGGAGACCCGTGACGACGCTGTCGTCTGGCAGGGGCCAGTCGACTTCACCGAGGGGGAACCGCGCGTGACGATCGAACAGGAGGAATTCGCCGCCGGAGCGCTCCCGTTCGTCGCCCTCGGACTGCTCGTGGCGATTGTTGCGGTCGTCGGCTACCGTCGCCGCCCCTGGGGAGCGTCGGCTTCGGGCGAGACACCGGTGGCGTCGGCGGAGTCGACCGAGCCCGGGGCGACCACTTCGACCGCGGCTGACGGCGCGAGCGCCTCGCCCGATTCGGCTTCGGGCGAGGACGACGCGACCAGCGACTCGGCCGCCGGAGAGGACGAGTCGGGCACGGACGCGGACGAGGACGCGGACGGCGCGGCGCCGCCGGTCGACGAGGACCTGCTGAGCAACGAGGAGCAGGTGATCCGACTCGTCGAGGAGAACGGCGGCCGGGTCAAACAGAAACGGGTCGCCGAGGAGCTGGACTGGACCGCCGCCAAGACGAGCCAAGTCGTGACTGGGCTCCGGGACGACGGGGACCTCGACGGGTTCCGGCTCGGCCGCGAGAACGTGCTCTCGCTGCCCGAGTACGACGCGGCCGGCGGGGGAGACGCGGACGGCGAGGCCGACGGTACGACGGACGAACGCGAGGAGTGACGCGTCCGAGCGCCGCTCTCGGACCGACTCAGGCGGCCGGTAACGACCGGCCCCTCACTCGCTCTCCGCCCGCGTCAGAGGTCCCGCGACCGACCGAGGTGCTTGAGTTCGCCGCCGCACTCGCACGTGCCGCCGGAGTCCGTCCGTTCCCCGCATTCGAAACACTCGTACAGTTCTTGTCCGTCACTCTCGTATTCTGGTCGCATATCAACTCTTTTGATAGCAAGTAACATAGCTTCGGCCCTATTATTCTTTAAAGAATACGATATCATATCGGCGAGTGGTTGGACGAACGATCAGACCCGGTACGGGGCGCGCTCGGCGTCGACGGTCCGCCGGTGGGCCGATTCCGTGCCGTCGAGACGATCCGGGAAGACGGGACGAACGGCCGGAACCCGTTCCTTTTTCACTCGAATCGGCGTAGTTGAGGTATGGAGTTCGGCTTCACTCTCGGATCGAACGCCCCGACCGGCGTCTTCGCCCTCCACGCCGCGGTCGCCGCGTTCTTCCTGTACCTCGGGGCTGTGAACGCGGCCGCCGGCGAATCGCTCGGTCTCGCGTTGAACGCGCTCATCGGCGCCATGCTCCTCGTCGCCGGCGTCGTGACGGCGCGGATAACCGAACGGCGAACCTGAGTCACGGCGCGTTCGCCACCCTCGGCCCCGTCGAGTCCGAACGTCACGCGTTGCTTCTCGGCTCCACGTCGTTCCGTTAGAAGAGCCGGAGGAGGGATTTGAACCCCCGACCTATTCCTTACGAAGGAATCGCTCTGCCAGCTGAGCTACCCCGGCACGCGTCTAACAATTCCCGAACGGCAAAATAAGGGTTCCGAAACGACGACGGCTCGGGGACCGGGCGCGGGCTCGATGCCCTCGACATCTCGCGATCCCCGTGCCCTCAAATTGTTGTCGTTCGTCTCGGTTAAAGTCTAATTCTACCTAGATACGGCGTTTTCTATCGATACTATCACAGGTGTATAAGGAAAAAACATAAATACTTGTTCAGGTCTTCAGTACAGTGTGGTCGTGCCGCGACGGCGGAGATCGGCTCCGTCGGTGGTGCGTGCCCGGTCGAAGCCCGTGCCGGGTGCCGATACTCTCGTCGGTCGCTTCCCCCACGGCGACCCGACGTGGCGGTCACCACTATCAGCGATCCACCGCGGCCGTCGTCCACCCACGTCTCCGACGTGTCAAGCGCGAAATCGCCTCTGACCTCGACGCTCCGACGGCCGCGAACTCTTGTCATGTGACGGGCCGTGTCGTCCCGACCCGCTCGTTCCCGGGCGGGACGACTGCCGCGCTGTCGGTCAGTCCATCCGGTCTCCTCGGTAGTTATCGGTGTGAGAGCCACTCGGCGAGGGGCGGCGCTCGTCCGACGCTCGCCGCGCCCCTAAGCGAAGAGCCGCCGCGGCTCGCTCGCGATCGCCGAGAGACCGCTCGCGCCGGCCCCGAGAGCGCCCGCGACCCGCACCTCCGCCGGTGCGACGCCGAGCTCGCGGGAGAGGCGCCCCGGGCGCGCGTCCGCGCCGATCACCGCGACCGTCCGACCGCGGACCCGGACCTCGGTCGTGAGGCGCGTCGCGGTCAACAGCGCGGCGGGGGCGCGTGCGTCGCCGTTCTCCGGTAGCCTCCGGACGACCCGGATCGCGTCGCGGACGGTCGGTACCTCGACGAACAGCCGCTCGCCGGTCGAGCGGACGTCGAGATCGACGCCGTCGACGGTGAGCGTGAGGTCCTCCGTGACGACCGAGAGCGGCGCCCTCGCGTCAGTCCCGCTCACGGGTCGTGACCCGCACGGTGCCGTCGAGCCGCCAGTTGGCGTGCTCGACGTCGTCGCCGGTTCCGCTGGGGACGTCGACGCTCATGTCCTCGAACTCGTACACGATCTCTGCGTTGCGGCCGGTCAGCCGGTCGTAGAGCCCGATTGCGAGGTCGGGCCACGTGGTCGTCTCGTCGATGCGCTCCTCCGGGTCGACTGTGTCGCTCATAGTCGACGGATACCACGTACCACAGTACTATAAAATTGTCACTCTGTCGAAACCACCGGCGGCGCTGGCGACGGGGAGTCACCGACACGTGATGACGCCGGCGTCGCAGGCGCGACCGACCGAACCGCGCTTCAGAGCCGCGTCAGCCGGACGTCGAGGCAGACGTTGTACTCGTGGGGCGCGTACGACCGGACGACGCGCTCCGTCTCGACGTCGACCGCGTACTCGTCGCCGGCCGCCTCGCGGATCGCCCGCGCTCCGGGACCGAACGGGTCGTCCTCGTGCTGAATGTCGTAGTAGTGGACCGCGCAGTCGTCGCCGGCCAGCCGAACGGCGGTGTCGAGGAACGCGTCGGCGGAGTGCGGGAGGTTCATCACCAGCCGGTCGGCCGCGTCGGCGTACTCGTCCGCGATCTCCCGCACGTCGCCGGCGATCGCGGTCACGCGGTCGGCGACCCCGTTCCGGGCCGCGTTCTCGCGGAGGTAGTCGACGGCGCGCTCGTTGAGGTCACAGGCGATCACGTCGGCGCCGCGGGACGCCAACGGCACCGCGTAGGGGCCGACGCCCGCGAACATGTCGACGGCGGTCTCGCCCGCCTCGGCCCGCTCGATCACGCGGTGGCGCTCCGTGGCGAGCCGCGGCGAGAAGTACACCTCGGCGACGTCGAGCAGGAACTCGTGGCCGTACTCGCGGTGGACCGTCTCCGTGCCGTTCCCGGCCAGCACGTCCCACCGCCGGACGCGGAGCTCGCCCTCGATCGGCGACGCGCGGTTGAGCACCGTCTCGCAGGGCACGTCGGAGGCCATCACCGCGTCGGCGATCTCGCGGGCGCGCTCGTCGTCGTCCTCGTCGACGATGACGATGTCGCCGAGCCGCTCCAGCGAGGGCTCGTATCCGAGGACGTCGGCCGGCGTCCGCGGACGGTCGCGCTCGGCGGCGTCGCGCTCGACGACGGACACGTCGAGGTCGGCAGGCACCGCTTCCGGGTCCGTGACGGGGATGTAGATGGCGTCGCCCTCGACCGCGATCTCGTGGTCGCCGTCGAGGACGCCCGCCTCGGCGAGGCGCTCGCGGACGGCCTCTCCGCGCTCGCGGTCGACGGCGACGCAGGGAACGCTCATTGTCGCGGAGAGGCGGAGCGAGCCATAAACGCTGACGCTTTCGGCCGTCCGGGACGGCCGGGCCGACGATCCGGTGCGACCGCGGCGCCGGAGTCAGTCGTCCGCGGTCGCCTCGGGTCGATACGCCTCGCTTATCCCCTTCCACTTCCCCGACCGGAACCGCCAGTAGTTGATCGCGGCGGGGATCGTCGTCTCCGCGAGGAACGCCGTGTAGAGGCCCCACAGCCCGATCGCGGGGAGCGCGACCTCCGGAAGCGTGAGCCCGGTCAGGGGCACGTCGAGCGCGGGGGTCACGTCGTTAGCGCCGACGTACGCGAGCGGGATCGAGACGCAGAACATTCCCAGAAACTGGCTCGCGAAGGGGATCTTCGTGTCGCCGGCCGCGTCGAGCGGTCCCGCCGCCCCGCCGGAGACGCCCTGGAACACGACGGCGACGCAGGCGGCGTACACGAGGTTCACGGCGATCGGGACCTCCGGGCTCTGTGGGCTCTCCGCGAACAGCACCACGATGTCGGTCGCGAACGCGGCGATCAGCGCCGCGGAGACGACGTACGTCGCCACGGAGAAGCGGATGATGTCGCGGGCGTACGCCTCCGCTTCTCCGGGGTCCTCGCCGCCGAGTTCCTGTCCGACGAGGCTTGAGGAGGCGAGCCCGAACCCCCAGCCGGGCGTGTTCATGAGCCCCCAGATGCGCCGTGCGATGACGAACGCGGCCACCGTGTTCTCGCCGAACACGTCGAGGATGGCGAGCATCGGGAACTCCGCGGCGGTCCACACGAGGTTGCGCGCGCCGACCGGGAGCCCGATCTCGACGAGGTCGCGGAGCATGTCCGGGTTCAGGTAGGAGCCGAAGGGGTCGACGGCGACCGGGAACTCGCCGATCAGGGGTGCACTGCCGCGCACGAGCCCCGCGGTGAAGCCGGCGACGGCGAGGACGTTCGAGAGGACGGTGCCGACCGCGGCGCCCTCGACCCCCCACCCGAACCCGAAGATGAACAGCGCGCTGAGGACGATGTTCGCGAGCGCGCCGCCCGCCCGCACCTGCATCGCGGTGTACGCGTCGTCGCAGCCGACCAAGACGCGGCTCCCGACGAGGTTGAGAGCGGCGAACGGCACCCCGAGCCCGACGACGCGGAGGTAGTCGGCCCCGAGCGCGATCGCGGCCTCGTTGCTGCTCAGGACGTCGATGAACGCCGGCGCGTACAGCCAGAACGCCGAGCTGACGGGAAGCGTGACGAGCACGACGAGGAGGACGCTCGACCGCACGGCGTCGCCGAGCTCGCCGTACGCCGCCGCGCCGTACCGCTGGGAGACCAGGGCGATGGTACCGCCGGCGACGCCGCCGCCGATCGCGAACGAGAGCCCCCAGTACGGCCCGGCGAACCCGACGCCGGCGACCGCGCTGGTGCCGACCGCGACGCCAACCATCGCGACGTCGACTGCGTTCTTCGACATTCGAGCGATCCCCGTGACGATCCGCGGCCACGCGAGGTCCGTCGTCCGGACCACCCGGTGGCGGTCGATCAGTCCCGCCCTCGCGAGGGCGAAGCCGATGTACAAGATGAGCGCGCGGAAGGGGTTCGGGAGGCGGACCACTGCGAGTACGCCTCTTTCCCGGTGGGCGCTAAAGGGATTTCGTCACGCGGCGGTCGTTTCCGGATCGGGGGGACTCGACCGCGACGTTGAGGCGGAGACAGATATCAGGCGCCCGACACGAGGTACACGGCCGCGGCGGCGAAGACGATCCCGACCGCCTTGCGGGCGGTGAACGACTCGCCGAGGAAGAGGAAGCCGATCACCGACGAGAAGACGAGGAACATCGCGAAGATGGGCGTCACGACGCTCACCGGCCCCAACGCGAGCGACCGGTACAGCGCCAGGATGCCGATCCCGAGGAACACTCCGGCCGCGAGCACGTGGAGGATCTTCGGCGACCCGAGGTGGACGGCGAACCCCTGGCCGGTGTACGCGAGCACGCCGACGGCCATGCAGATGAGCAGGGTGTTAGAGACCACGACGGCGACGTCGCTCGGGACCGCGTCCGGTCCCGTGGTCGCGACGCGCATCAGCGGCGAGACGAGCGCGTACGCGCCCATCGCGAGGAGCGCGTAGGGGAGATACGTAGCGTCCATACCGGCGGGTCGACCGGGGCGAACTAGTGCCTACCGACCCGCGGCCGTCGGCCGGCGGCTACCGACTCGCGACCGCCGGACGGAGTTTACCGACCTGCGACCGTCGGCCGGCGGCTACCGACCCGTGCCCGCGGAGCCGGCGGACGCGTGGGTCTCGGCGCCGGCCGACTCCTCCCCGCCCGCCGGCGCCGCGTCGCCGGTGGGGACGGAGACCGTGACGACCGTCCCGCGGGGCTCCCGCTCCGCGAAGGAGACGCTCCCGCCGACCTCGTCGATCCCCCACTTCACGATCCAGAGGCCGATCCCGCTGCCGTGTTCCAGCGGCGTCTCCGTGCCCTGCGCCAAGACCTCGTACTCGGCCGGGTCGATCCCCGGGCCGTCGTCGGCGACGGAGACCTCGACCCAGCCGTTCGCGACGGTCGCCTCGATCCACACGGACGGCGCGTCCGCGTCGTTGTGCTCGACCGCGTTCGAACAGAGGTTCGCCGCGACGACGCGGAGGGTCGACGGAACCGGCACGTCCGGCACGTCCCCGTCGATCGACACCCGAGCGTCTGGGAACTCCTCGCGGAGGTCAGCCGCCGCCTCCTCGACGACCGCGGACAGCGCGACCGGCGGCTCCGGCTCCGAGACCGGGTCGAACAGTTCGCTCGCGGTCCGGGTCCGCTCGCTGAGATCGAGGATCCGCGATGCGCTCTCCTTGACGACCGACAGCGCGCGCTCGTCTCCGGAGTCGGCCGTCAGTCGGTCGGCGTACCCGTGGATCAGGTTCGTCTCGGTCCGGACGTCGTGTCGGAACACCCTGTTGAGCACGTTCAACCGCTGCTGCTGGCCGAGGTACTCGCCAACGTCGTGGAAGACCATGAGCCGCCCGACCGCCCGACCGTGGTTGTCGGTCACGCGTCGCACCGTGACCTCGTACGGTCGGCGCCCGTTCCGTCCCACGATCGAGAGGGGCCCGACGTCGCCCCGTTCACCGTCGAGCGTGTCGTAGCGGGGCACGACCGCGCCGGCCGCCTCGCCGACCGCCGTTCGGCGGTCGACCTCGAACACGTCGGCGGCGCTGCGGTTCAGGTCGAGCACGTGGCCCTCGGTGCCGACGACGAACACGGGGTCGTGGAGCTGCTCGAAGACGAGCTGGCGCGCCCGGCGGCGCGGCGCGGGCGTGAGCGTGAGCAGCCGGAACCGCGACAGCGCGAGGAGGTACGCGACCCCGGAGGCCGCGAACGCGACGGGGGTCGGGTCGAGTCCGGGGATGGGGATCGCCCCGGTGAGATAGAGGACGCTGCTCACCCACGGCACCGCCGTCCCCACGAGCAGCGCCGCGCTCTGCCCCCGGAACGGGCGGGCGTCGTCGCGGACGAGCTGGAGGATCGGGACCGACCCGATCAGCCCCATCAGGTAGGTGTAGCCGGCGATGACGTAGTACCAGGGACCGACGTCGACGCGGAGGAACGACCCGACCGCGGTGTCGGCGACCGCGCGGTCGGTGGTGATGAGCCCCAACGGGTCGCCCGTCGCGACCACGAGGACGGTTATCGCCGGTGCGACGCAGGCCGCCGCCACGACGCTCGGCCGCACGTACCGGTCGCGGCCCGTGTACTCCAGCGCGAACAGCAGCCACCCGACCGGGACCACTACCACGCCGACCCACTGCACGTCGTACCAGAGCGCCTTCGCGGCGAGCGTCGACGCCTCTAACTCGAAGACGAGGAACGTCGTCCACCACACCTGCCCGACGAGGAGCAGCGCGAGCCACGTCGCCCCCGCCTCCGGCCGCTCCCGCCACGCGAGGATCGCCGCGGACGTCCCGGTCACGACCGCGGCGAGAAGCGCGATGGAGAGCGGACTCAGCCCGATCACACTTAATTACATGTAAAGGTAATATAAATCATTTTGTTTCCCTGATTCGACATCCGCGCCGCGATCGGGCGGACGGCGGGAGTCGGTCAGCCGACCAGCGACACCCCCGCGATCGCGGCGCCGACGACGAGGTAAGTGCAGTCCGGGGCGACGCCGAGGACCGCGGCGTCGTCGACGCGGCCGGCGAGGGCGGTGACGCAGACCGACGCGGCGATGCCGACGCCGAGCGCCCCGACGAGCGGCCACGCGAGCAGCCCGGCGACGGCGGCGGCCGTCACGGCGCCCGCGACGATCAGGTCGACGCCGTACAGCACCCGCCGGGTCCGGGCGACGCCGAGCACGACGGGGAGCGTCTCGACGCCGACCGCCGCGTCCGCCTCCACGTCCCGGACGTTCGGGAGTTCGGCGTCGACGAACGACCGGAGGAGGAAGTACGCGAAGACGACCGGGACGGCCGGCCCCACCGCCGCCTCGGCGAACGCGATCGGGAGGAACGTGAGGGCGGTCGCCCACCCCACGGCGACGACGATCGAGTTGACGACGAGCACGTCCTTCAGGCGTGGGACGTAGCTGTGCCCGCCGTCGGTGACCCCCGCACCGACTCGCCCGACGGGCTGGTCGTCGGGCGCGACGCTCGCGAGGACGCCGCCGACGGCCCGGCCGAGGTCGGGCAACCAGTCGGAGGCGTACACCACCCAGAACGCACCGGGGAGCAGCGTGACCGCGAGCGCGACCGGTCCGCCGATGACCGCGAGCGCGACCGCGGTGCCGTACGCGAGCGTGGCGGCGACCATCAGCTGGTCTCCGTAGCGCCGGGCGAGCAGCGCCCGCTGCGGGGTCGAGGCCGCGTCGGCGTCGGCGTCGGCGACGTGGTCGACGGTGTACACCGCGAAGGTGACCAGTGCGACGACCACCGGGGCGGCTGTCGGCCGGACGCCCAGCAGAACGGTCGCGATGAGCGTCTCGACGGCCGCGACGAGCGCGATGAACGGGGCCCCCGACGCGAACGCGCCGAGGAGGCGCGCGGGGTCGGTAGTCGTCCCGACCGCGGCCGGAGACGTGCCCTTCGGCGCCGCTGACTCTCGACGCGGTGGCGTCGACTCCGTCGAGGCGCGCGGCGGCGTCTCGGACGGGAACTGTTCGGTGTGATTCTCCGAGTCGGTGCCGTCGATGAACTCCGACGGCGGATCTGTCCTGTTTGACATTGTTTGCGGCCGGCACCCCGACTGTCGGTGGCACCCGCCAGCTATACTCAAACCACCGAACCTATTTATACATAATAAAATGAATAAACAAACTGATAATAGTGGGCGTTTTATCTCCGACTGAGCCGATTCGATCTCGCGTGCGTCGCCCACCGGCGGATCGGCGGCGTCCCGAGTCCTCCGTGCCCCCTTCAGTACGCTTTTGAGGAGAGCGGCCGATCCGTCCCCTATGGACGGAACCTTCGACCACACGATGATCCGCGTCGAGGACTTAGAGGAGAGCCTCGACTGGTACCAGACGCACCTGAACTACGAGGAGAAGGGACGCTGGGAGGCGGACACGTTCACCAACGTCTACCTCGGCCCCGAGGACGTCCACGAGGACGGCGCGCTCTTAGAGCTCACCTACAACCACGGCGACCGCACCTACGAGATCGGCGACGCGTGGGGTCACATCGCCGTGCGCGTCCCCGAGGACGCTCTCCAGGAGTCGTACGACCAGCTGATGGCGGAGGGCGTCGAGGACTACCGAGACCCCGAGTCGTGCGGCAACCGCTACGCGTTCGTGAAGGACCCGGACGGTCACGAGATCGAGATCGTCAAGCGCGACTACGGCGAGAAGTGGAGCATCGACCACACGATGATCCGCGTCGAGGACGCCGACGAGGCGCTCGGCTACTGGACCCGCAAGTTCGAGTACACGGAGCAGCCGGGTGGCCGCTGGGAGGCGGACACCTTCTCGAACTACTTCATGGCTCCCGAGGACGCCCCGAAGGAGGCGATGAAGCTGGAGCTCACGTACAACTACGACGGCCGCGAGTACACGATGGGCGACGGCTGGGGCCACCTCTGCGTCCGCGTCGACGACCTCGACGAGGCGTGGGAGACGCTGATGACCCGCGAGGCGCCGGACTACCGCGACCCCGCCTCCTGCGACCACAACTACGCGTTCACGAAGGATCAAGACGGCCACGAGATCGAACTGCTCGTCCGGGAGTAGGCGTCAGCGCCCCTCGTTTCTCGCCGCTCGCTCCGCGACGTCGACGCCGTGCACCTCGAACCGGGCGCCGCCCAGCTCGGGGTCGTCCGTGACCCGCACGTCCCAGCCGTGAGCGGTCGCCACCTGCTCGACGATCCGGAGGCCGAACCCAGTCCCCTCCCGCGAGGTCGAGTAGCCGACGTCGAACACGTCCTCCCGGTCGTCGGGCGGGATTCCGGGCCCGTTGTCTGCGACAAAGAACCCGTCGCCGTCGGTCAGGCCGCCCACCGTGACGGCGACGCGATCGCCGCCGTGCTCGACGCTGTTGCGCATCAGGTTCTCGATCAGCTGTTGCAGCCGGCTCTCGTCGGCGTGCAGCGTCAGGTCGGTCTCGACGGCGAGCGTCGCGTCCGCGGTGTCGACGTTCAGCCAGCAGGACTCGACGACCGCCGCGAAGTCAACGAGCTCCGTGTCGCTCACGCGCTCCCCCTCGCGGGCGAGAGTGAGCAGGTCGCTGATCAGTCCGTCCATCCGTTCATGGGCGCCGGCCGCGGCGTCCAGGTGCGGCGAGTCGCAGTCGTCTCGAGCCAGCTCTACCCGGCCCTGCGCCACGTTGAGCGGGTTTCGGAGGTCGTGGGAGACCACGCTTGCGAACTCCTCCAGCCGGTCGTTCTGCCGTTCTAGCTCTGCGCTCCGCCGGTGGAGCCGCTCGGTACGGGCCTCCGACTGGAACGCCGTCTCCGCGGCGGTCGCGAGGATCTTCGCGAGGAACACGTCGGTCCCGTCGAAGACGCCGGGGTCGGTTTCGCCGATCGATACCGTCCCGTACTCGCCCGCCGGGAGGATCATCAGGCTCCGGAGCCCCGTCCCGTTGTCGACGGCGTCGAGAGTCTCGATGTCGTCGTACACCCGGACCTCGTTCGCCTCGTAGGCCGCCCAGTTGAGGCTCCCGCCGTCGGGCGTGAACACCTCGCGCTCGGGGAGCGTCGCCTCGACGGCCTCCGACACGGCGACCGGGACCAGCCCGCCGGCGTCCTCGTCGTGGATCCGGACGGTCGTCACGGAGAAGCCGAGCACTTCGGCCGCGGCGTCGACGACGCGCTCGGCGATCGCCTCTCGAGAATCCGCGCGGATCAGGTTCCGCGTCGCGTCGTGAAGCCGCTCTAAGCGCGTCTCGCGGTCGACGCGGTCGAGGGCGGCCTCCAGGTGGTTCGCCAGGATCACGGCGATGAGGACGTCCGTGTCGGTGAACGCGTTCGCCGCCGACGCGGAGATGACGAACAGCCCGTGCCCCTCGATCGGGTGGAGCACGAGACTCTCCGCTGGCGTCTCCTCGTCGAGGCGGTCAGACTCGGAGAGCTCGTCGATCGCGAGCGGCTCGTCGCCGCGGTACGCCTCCCACGCGAGGGCCGCGCGCGACCCCGGCGGCCCGCCTCGGTCGTACGACGGCTGCTCGTCGAAGAACATGGGGACCGACTCCGCGAGCGCGATCGGCTCCAGCGCATCTCCGGCGTCGTTCTCTAGGTGGATCCCGCTCAGCTCCGCGCCGATGATCGCCGACGCGGCGTCCACCGCCAGCTGCGTCGTCTCCTCGACCGTGCGGGTGTAGTTGAGGTCCCGCGTCCACTCGCGGAGACGGGCCAGCTTCTCCTCGCGCCCCTTCCGGTCGGAGACGTCCCGCGTGTTGATCACGTACCCGTCGATCCCGCTGTCGTCGAGCCTGTTGCTGCCGACAGACTCCACCCACAGGTAGTCGCCGTCGGCGCGCTCCAGCCGGTGCTCTATCGTCGGATTCTCCGCGTCGCCGGCGATCGACTCCCTGAACCCTTCGAGGACGCGTTGGCGGTCGTCCGGGTGCACGTACTCGAACGCGTCCTCACCGAGGAGGTCCGCCGGCTCGTAGCCGAGGAGCGACTCGACGGACGGGCTCGCGTACTGGAACGTCCCGTCCGCGTCGAGCGCCGAGACGATGTCGTTGGAGCGCTCGAGGAACGCGCGATGCCGCTCGCGCTCGGTCACGTCTCGGATGATCCCGACGAACCGGCGCTCACCGTCTTCCTCGAACTCGCCGAAGGAGATCGACAGCGGCACCTCGTGGCCCTCGCGGTGCTGGCCCGGGAACTCGACGGCCGACCAGTCCATCTTCGGGTCACCGCCGGAGACGTACCGTTCGACCCCAGCGGTGTGATCCGCGGCCTTCCGGTCCGGCATCAGCTTCGTCAGCGGTTCTCCCTCCAGCTCGCTCGGCGCGTAGCCGAACAGCCGTTCGACGGCGGGGTTCGCGAACCGGATCTCGCTGTCGGCGTCGATGGTGACGATCGCGTCCATCGAGTTGTCGGTGATCGCGCGCAGGTGCGTCCGGGTCCGTTCGGCCTCGCGCTCGGCGCGGCGCTTCATGACGGCGTCGGCGATCCGGTTCGCGAGGATCTCGTACTTCTCGGTACCCCCGCCCTTCTGGAGGTAGTCCGTCACCCCGGCGGAGATCGCCTCGCTGGCGACGGTCTCCGACCCCTTTCCGGTGTACAGGACGAAGGGGAGGTCGGGATCGCGCTCCCGGACGCGCTCTAAGAACTCGATCCCGTTCGGTCCGGGCATGTCGTGGTCGGAGACGACGCAGTCGATCCCGCCCTCGTCGAGCCGCTCCAGCCCGACCGTCGCGTTCGGGGCGGCCTCGACGGCGATCCGCTCGTCCTCGCGTTCGAGGAACGATCCCGTCACCTCCGCGAGGTCCGGGTCGTCGTCGACGAGGAGGACGCGGATCCGGTCTCTCATTGATCCCGAGTACTGGTGACGACGGTATAACCATTTGGTCGGCCAGCGGAAACATCGACCACCCTAGGGCGGGCGGATCCGCGGCTCCTACTCGCCGTCATCCGGCCGGAACGCGACCAGCGGCTCCCCGTCCGTCGCTCGCTCCTCGACGCCGGCCGTCACCGACAGTCCGACCTCGACCGCGTCGCCCTCGGGCTCGACGCCGCGCAGGACCCCCGTCGCTCGGACCGGCCCGAGGTCGACGACCGCGGTGACGTACGGGGCGTCGTCGGCGAACCGCGGCGAGGGCACGTGGACGACGCTGAACGTCTCGACGCGTCCGGTCTCCGCGAGCGATTCCCGCGAGAGCGCGTCCGACCCGCAGTCCGGACAGATCCGGCGCGGCGGGAGCGACCCGTGGCCGTCGGGGCAGACCAGCGCGTACCCCTCGCCCGCCGCGAGCGCGTCGAGCCACTCGTCGTAGTCGGCGTCGCTGACCGGCGTCGGCGTGGGGCCGGTCCCGTCGGCGTCGCCGCCGTCGCTCCCCGCGTCGCCGTCGTCGCCGGCACCGTCGTCGCTCATTCCGCCACCTCCAGCACGTGGACGACCGCGCTGGCAACGGTTCCGCCCGCGTTGTGCGCGACGCCGACCTCGGCGTCTGGGACGTGTTCGCTGTTCGGGTGGTCGCCCCGCAGCAGCCGCGTCAGTTCGGCGATCTGGGACCCGCCGGTCGCGCCGACCGGGTGCCCCTTCGCCTTCAGGCCGCCGGAGAGGTTCACCGGGAGGTCGCCGTCGGCGGTCGTGATCCCCTCGCGGGCCGCCGAAACCCCCTCGCCGACCTCGAAGAGCCCGAGCGACTCCGTGGCGAGCACCTCGGCGATGGTGAAGCAGTCGTGGACCTCGGCGACGTCGACATCGTCCGGGCCCACGCCGGCGGCCGCGTAGGCGGCCTCGGCGGCGTCGTCGGCGGCCGGCGTTCGAGCGAGGTGTTCGCGGTCGCCGAGCGCCATCCGGTCGGTCCCCTGTCCGGTCCCCGTCACCGCGACGGGGGCGTCCACGTCGTGTTCCGCGGCGTACTCCGCGGAGACGACCACCAGCGCGCTCGCCCCGTCGGTGATCGGGCAGGCGTCGTAGAGGTGGAGCGGCTCGGCGACCGGCGGTGCGTCCATCGCCTCGTCGACCGACACCTCTCGGCGGTACTGTGCGTACTCGTTCGGGAGCGCGTTCGCGTGGTTCTTCGAGGCGACGTGGGCCAGGTCCCGTCGCTCCCCGCCGTACGCCTCGAAGTAGGCGGTCGCCATCAGGGCGTACGCGCCGGGGAACGTGACGCCCGACCGGACCTCGAAGAGGTCGTCGGCGGCCATCGCGAGCCCCTCCGTCACCTCGGCGGTCGGCAGGTTCGTCATGCGCTCCATCCCCCCGGCCAGGACCACGTCGGCGTCGCCCGCGGCGACGGTCCGGACGGCCTCGCGGACGGCGACGCCCGCGGAGGCGCACGCCGACTCGTACCGGGTCGCGGGACAGCGCACGCCGGCGGCCTCGGCCATCAGCGGCGCCTGGTGGCCTTGATGCTCGGCGAGCGCGCCCATGAAGTTCCCGTAGTTCAGTTCCTCGACGTCCTCTCGCGGGACGCCGGCGTCCTCGAACGCGCGCTCCGCGGCCGTCGCGAAGAGGTCGCGTCCCGCGCGGTCCGCGTGGCTCCCGAAGCGCGTGAGCCCGACTCCGGCGACGCGTGCGTCGGTCATACCTGAACGATAATCGGGGTCCGGTTTATCGCTGCCGGAAGGCGTGGTCGCTCTGTATAAAAAGCCGGTCGGACCGCGTCCTACCCGATGTACCGCAGGTCGTCGTCGGGCACCGCGGGACCGTCCTGCATCTCGCGGATCTTCCCGACCACCTCCTCCATCTCCTCGGCGCGGTCCTCTAAGCTCTCGTAGTCGACCGAGAAGTCGAGGACCGCCTCGAGTGTCTCGAGCACCGCGCGGGCGCTCTTGGGGTCGACGAGGTAGCCGCTCGTCTCGCCCATGAGGCAGGCGGCGTCGAAGCCCCGGCGGCCGCCGAGCCCGAGCACGAGCCCGGAGACGCCGACGATCCCGCCGGCCGGCTCGTCGGGCCGGAACTCGACGCCGGCGTCTTTCAGCCCCTCGACGAGGTCGGCGTCGGAGACCGCGCCGAGCACGGTGTACTCCTCGACGAGCTCGCCGGTCGGCACGCCGCCGAGCGCGTACGCCCGCGTCGCCCCGAACTCCTCGGCGATGTCGAGGAACGTCGTCGTGAGCGTGTAGTGGCCCGCGTTCGAGCCGGCCTGGTGGTCGCCGGTCAACACGAGCAGGTCGGCGCCGTCGGTCTCGACGGCGTGGAACTCGGCGCAGGTAAGCTCCGCGACCCCGTCGCCGTCGACGCTCACCTGCGGCGGGAACTCCGTGGTGTACACGCGGCGGACCAGCTCCCCGTCGAACTCCTCTAACAGGTGCTCCGCCGCCAGCTTCCCCACGTGGCCGACGCCCGGGAGGCCCTCGATGAGCACCGGGTCGTCGAGCTCCGGCGTCGCTACCTCGTCGATCTCGATGTCGTCCATACCGGACTGGTCGGGGCGGCGGTCACAAGAGGGTGGCTATTCCGGCGGCGCGAGAGCCGGACGACCGTCCGACGGCCTACTCCGAGTCCCGCCGCCGCGCCCGCCGCCGGTACTCCCCGTAGGGGTCCTCCGGGCTGAACGGCGCGGGCGCGCTGTTGGCGGTCGGGCCGTCGCACTCGGGACAGCAGTCGCCGAGCGTGTACACCGGCCGATCGTGGGTCGCCTCCCAGTTCGCGCAGACGCGAATGTCGGATTTCACGGGTAGAAAGGTGTCCGCGGAGGGGTTACTCGTCGTCCTCGCGGCGCTCGCGGTGGAAGTCGCCGGCGCCGCCGCGGCCCTCGATCGCCTCGCGGGCGCGGGCCGCGGCCGCCTCCAACTGGTCCTCGGCCGTCTTGTAGTCGGGCGCGCGGACCTTGATCCGGTACTCGGGCGAGCCGACGTAGCCGACCTCCAGGTCGACGCCGTCCGGGACCTCGCCGTTGCCCTCGGCGGCCTCCAGCGCGGCCTTCACGTCGTCGACGCCGTCGGGGGCCGCGGACTCGAGGTCCACGTAGCCGGTCACGTCGACGTACGGCACCGAGACGTTGTCGCGGGCCGCCTCGACGATCGCCTCGCGGGCGTCGTCGTCGAGGTCGACGCCTTCGAGCGCCTCGCTCCCGCTTATCGCCGCCGCCTCGAAGGCGTCGTACAGCGAGTCGTACTCGACGAGGAGCGCGTTGGCGACCGTGGTGTAGCGGTCGTCGTCGACGTCCTCGCCCAGCGCGATCAGCATCCAGTTGTCGGCCTTCTGCGAGTTCTTCCAGGCCTGTATCTTGTCCTTCCGCTGGTGTTCGTTGACGTCTTTGATCGACAGATCGATCTGGTTCGCGGACTCGTCGACCTCGAGTACCTTCGCGACGACCGTCTGTCCCTCGCGGACGTGGTCGCGGACGTTCTTGATCCAACCGGAGGCGACCTCGCTGATGTGACAGAGGCCGCGCTTCTCCTCGTACTCGTCGAGGTCGACGAACACGCCGAAGTCGGCGATCTCGTCGACGTCGCCGACCACCAGCTCGCCGGGTTCGGGCCAGCCGCTGTACTTCATACGGGGTGGGTGAGGCGGTTACCGCGCCTCAACGGTTTCGACGATCTCGCCGTGGAGCTCCGCCTCCCCGCCGGTCGGGGTCGCGAGCGTCGTGCCGCAGACCGCACACGACACCACGGAGGAGGCCTTGCCGAAGACGACCTGTTCGTTCTCGCAGTCGCCGCAGGCGACGCGGTGGAAGCTTCCCGCCATGCTTACTCCTGGAACGTGAGCCGGCCGGCGCGCCATCCCTCGCGCATGTGGGCCTTGCCGCAGTCGCCGCAGCGGTACTTCAGGTGGGTCTTCTTGGTCGGCTTGTCGCCACCGGGGACCTTCGAGTACCCGCCGGCGTTGCCGATCGTCGCGAGCGCGCGGCGTCGCTGGCGCGCGTCTCGCTTCATTCCGGTCGCCCGACCCGATCGAACCTTCTCCACTTCGTGCTCCTGGTGGGAGTCACAGTGTGGACAGTACGTGTTGAAACGACGTGGCATCTCCATGGATATCGACCTTGAGTCGCGGTTCGTCGCCGACGCTTAAAACGGGTTTGGTCTGGCTCCCGGCCGGCGATCGGGCCCGCGGAGCGGTCGAGATACCCGCGCGCCGCCCGGCCAGTTATCCCTCCCACTCCGCGACCGCCCGCACCGGCGACCCGTCCCCGCCGCGCAGGCGGAGCGGGAACGCGTACAGCCGGAACCGCGCCGGCAGCCCGTCGAGCCCGCACAGGTTCTCGACGATCGGGAGGCTCTCTTTTAAGAGGACGTCGTGAGCGGGCGTGCCGTCGGGCTCGTCGCTCGCGGGCGCGACGTTCGTCCTCGCCGCGGTCGGCGTCGGATCCGGCCCGAACGCGTCGACGCCGACGCCGACGCCCCGGTCTCGGCACCGCGCCGCGGCCGCCTCGGTCAGGTACGGGTGGTCGCGGTACCGGTCGCTTCCCCAGTGGGCGGCCCAACCGGTCCGCAGGACGAGGAGGTCGACTCCGAGATCGACCGCGTCCCCTCCGTCCCCGAGGAACCTCGCCTCGTTCTCGAGCGCATCGGCCGTGATCGCCTCCCGCGCCCTCAGCGGCCGGAGGTCGACGAGGCGGGCGTCGAACGCGAACCGACCCGGGTCGATCTCCTCGACGGTCGCTCCCTCCGAGAGCGTGTGGCGCGGCGCGTCGAGGTGGGTCCCGGCGTGGGTGCCGGTCCGGAGCTCGCTCGTCGCGTAGCCGTCGGCCTCGTGGGTCGCGTCGGGCGCGAGCGTCACCTCGGGGTCGCCGGGGTAGGTCGGCATCCCCGTCTCGATCGGTCGCGAGAGGTCGCGGAACACGGGTCGGGGTGGGACGCGGCGACGCTTAAAAGGGCGGGCGAACGGGCGCCCGGCCCCGGCGGCACCGTCCGTCGACCGCGGGCTTCGTTTCTCGATCGCGCCGACGCCGTTTTCCGGCCGGTGGCGCCGTTCTCCGACCGCCGGCGCCTCCCCCGACTTCCGCGGCCAGAACGTATTTCCTCCGGCCGCCGTTCGGTGCGTCCATGTCGAAACTGCCGCTCGACGCCTACTACGACCTGACGCAGATCGGCGAGGTCGCCGTCTCTCCCTCCGGGGACCGCGTCGCCTTCACCGCCACCGAGTACGACCAGCGCGAGGACGAGGCCGTGGCCTCGCTGTTCGTCGTCCCGACCGACGGCTCCCGCGAGCCGCACCGCCTGACGAGCGCGTCCGGCGCCTCCGCGCCGGCGTGGGGCCCCGAGGGCGACCGCCTCGCGTTCGTGGCCGCCCGCGACCGCGACGCCGAGCGGCGCGTCGGCTGGCGGGACCGGGAGGAGGAGAGCGACGGAGACGAGGCCGAAACGGCGGACGACGAGAACGGCGCGTCCGGCGACGACGCGTCCGGCGAGGACGACGAGGCGGGCGACGACGAGGGCGAGGGCGCGCCCGGCGACGACGAGCCCAAGCCGCAGGTGTGGCTGTTCGACCTCGCGCTCGGCGGCGACGCGCGGCAGGTCACGGAGCGCGACGAGGGCGTCGCCGACTTCGACTGGTCGCCGTCGGGCGACCGGCTAGCGATCGAGTCGCGCGACCCGACCGACGAGGAGACCGACTACCTCGACCAAGTGCGCGAGGAGGGCGGGCCGATCGAGACGACCCGCCTCCAGCACAAGCTGAACGGCGTCGGCTGGACCGACGAGGTGACGCCGTACCTGTTCGTCGTCGACCTCGACGATCCCGAGAGCGACCCGCGCCGGCTCGACGACGCGTACGGCGGCGGCGCCTTCCAGGACGTGACCGGGATGGACCCTCACTGGGGCGACGACGGCCGGATCGCGTTCACCTCCTGCCGGCTCGACCGCCCCGACGACACCACGGTCCGCGACGTCTACGCGGTGTCGCCCGAGGGCGGCGACGCCGAGCGGCTCACCGGCGGCGACCGCTCTCACGGCGTCCCGACGTGGCGCCCCGGCGCCGGCGAGCTGGTGACGGTCGCGGGCGACCCCGACGACCCGCCCGCGCCGGCCGAGGTGTACCTCGTCGACGGCGACGCGGACGGCGAGGGGGACGCCGAGAGCGTCGCCTCTCTCACCGTCGACCTCGACCGGACGGTCGCCCGCGGCGGCGCGCCGCGCTGGGTCGACGGCGCGATATACGTCCCGATCGCCGACGAGAGCCACACGCGGCTGGTCCGCGTGGAGACCGACGGCTCCGTCGAACGCGTCTTCGCGGCGCAGGGCCGCGACCGCGCGCTGGCCGGCTTCGACGTCTCGGCCGACGGGTCGACGTCGGTGATGATCCTCTCGGACCCGATCGACGGATCCGACCTGTACGCGGTCGACGTCGACGACCTCGATTCGGAGACGGAACCGAACTCGTTCCTGCGGCTCACCGCGGTCAACGAGTCGCTGATCGACGAGTTCGCGATGCCGGAGGCCACGCGCGTCGGGTGGGAGTCGGACGGCTGGACGCTCGACGGCGTCGTGTATCACGACCCCGAGATCGAGCCGACCGGGGGCGACCACCCGCTCGTGGTCGCGATCCACGGCGGACCGATGTCGTACGACGAGCCCGTGTTCAGCTTCGCGCACGCCGCGCTGACCAGCCGGGGGTACCTCGTGTTCCGACCGAACTACCGCGGGGGCACCTCCCGCGGCCGGGAGTTCACCGCGGAGCTGACCGGCGCCTGGGGAACCGCCGAGGTCGACGACATCGCTGCGGGCGTCGCGTCGCTCGCGGACCGGGGCTGGGTCGACCCCGACCGCGTGTTCGGTCACGGCTTCTCGTACGGCGGGATCGCGCAGGGGTTCCTCGTCACCCGAGAGCCCGACCTCTTCGCCGCCGCCGCGCCGGAGCACGGCATCTACGACCTCCGGTCGGCGTTCGGCACCGACGACACCCACACGTGGTTCGAGGCCGAGTACGGGCTCCCGTGGGAGAACCCGGAGGCGTACGACGCGTCGACCGCGATCCTCGACGCCGGGAGCATCGAGACGCCGCTGCTCGTGATGGCCGGCGGCGAGGACTGGCGGTGCCCGCCCTCCCAGTCCGAGCAGCTGTACGTCGCGGCCCGGAAGCAGGGGGTCGACGCCGAGCTGGTCGTCTACCCGGACGAGCACCACAACATCGGCGACCCGGACCGGGCGATCCACCGGCTGGAGAAGATCCTCGACTGGTACGAGACGCACGACTCGGCGGCGGACGGCGGCGACTGAACCGCGGTCGGCGTCGCCGCAGAGGGGCCTTCGGGCTCAGTGCTCGACGAACTCCACGAGTACCCCGTCCGTCGACCGCGGATGGAGGAACGCGACCTCGTGGCCCCACGCTCCCTGACGCGGCTCCTCGTCGACGAGGTCGACGCCGAGGTCGCGGGCGCGGTCCAGCGCCCCGCGGAGGTCGTCGGTCGCGAGCGCGACGTGGTGGATCCCCGGCCCCTCCCGGTCGAGGTAGTCGGCGATCGCGCCGCCGTCGTCGGGCTCGAGGAGTTCGAAGTAGCCGCCGCCGTCGAGTTCGAGGAAGACGACGTCCATCCCGTCGAACGTCTCCTCGTGCGCGATCGGCGCGTGGAGCAGGCCCTCGAACAGGTGCGCGAGGTCGGCGGCGTCGCGCGTCGCGACGCCGACGTGATCGAATCGCATACGACTCGGATCCGGCGCCGCCGACTTATAAGAACCGAGCGACGGTCGGGTCCCTCGCTCCGCTCACCGGAATCAAAAGGTTTGGGTAGGCCCCGCGGGAATCGAAGATCGACTCTACCAGTGAGCGACTCACAGACCGACGCGGCGACGGAGCAGATGACGTCGCGGAACATCCTCGGCTCGCTGCTCGAGAGCGCGCTCCACGAGATGAATCGGGAGCGCTCGGGGCTGCTGCTCTCCGGGCTGTCGGCGGGGCTCGACATCGGGTTCGGCCCGCTGATGATGGCGGTGATCCTGACGCTCTCGCCGGGGAGCTTCGGCGACCTCGGGACCGAACTGCTGTTGGCGAGCGTCTACTCCATCGGGTTCATGTTCGTCATCCTCGGCCGCTCGGAGCTGTTCACCGAGCACACGACGCTGGCCGTGATCCCGGTGCTCGATCGGCAGGCGTCGGTCAGGCAGTTGGGCCGGCTCTGGGGGTGGGTGTACGTCGGGAACCTCGTCGGCGGTCTGCTGTTCACCCTGCTCGTGACCCTGTTGATGCCGGAGCTCGGCGTCGTCGATCCCGAGTCGTTCGAGACCATCGCCCTGAAGCTCGTCGACCACGACCTCCCGTGGCTGTTCGTCGGCGGGGTCTTCGCCGGCTGGCTAATGGGCCTGCTGGCGTGGCTCGTGACGGCGGCGCAGGAGACGACCGCCCGAATCCTCCTCGTGCTGATCGTCACCGGGACGATCGGACTGCTTCACCTCCCGCACTCGATCGCGGGCAACGTCGAGGTGCTGTTCGGGCTGATCGTCTCGGACGCGATCTCGCTGTCCGACTACGTCGGGTTCCTCGTGCTGTCGACGGTCGGCAACGCCTTCGGCGGCGCGGTGTTCGTCGCGTTGCTGAAGTACGGTCACGTCGTCCGCGGCGCGGACTGAGGACCGGCGGCGCGGCGGTGGCCGGAGCGGTCGACCGTCGTCGAGATTTATATCGGTGGTCGACGAATCGGCCCTGTATGGAGCTCTCCAACACCGAATCGATCGCCGGCAAGGAAGTGATCGAGACGCTCGGGCTCGTCCGCGGGAACACGGTCCGCGCTCGCAACGTCGGCCGCGACATCACGCAGGGCCTCCGCAACCTCGCGGGCGGCGAGCTGAAGGGGTACACCGAGCTGATGACTGACGCCCGGGATCAGGCGCAGGACCGCATGATCGAGGAGGCGGAGGCGCTCGGCGCCGACGGCGTGATCAACGTCCGGTACACGACCTCCTCGATCGCCGACAGCGGCGCGGAGATCCTCGCGTACGGGACCGCGGTGCGGCTTCGGTAGGTCGCCGCCCTACCGCCCCGGCTTGTACTCGCCGAACTCGTCGCGGAACACGTCCGATATCTCCTGGACCGTCGCGTACGCCTTCACGGCGTCGACGACGTGCGGCATCACGTTCTCGGTGCCCCGCGCGGCCTCGCGAAGCGACCCGAGCGCGTCCGCCACCGCGTCGTCGTCGCGGTCGGCCTTCACCTCCTGCAGGCGCTCGCGCTGGTTCTGCTCCTGCTCGGGGTCCACCTCTTCGAGGTCCATCTCCGGCTCCTCGTCGACCGCGTACTCGTTGACCCCGACGATGATCCGCTCTCCCTCCTCGACCTCCCGCTGGCGCTCGAAGGCGACGTCCTGTATCTGCCGCTGGACCCACTGGCTCTCGACCGCCTCTAACATTCCGCCGCGGCGGTCGACCTCGTCGAGGATCTCGAACGCCTCCTCCTCGATCCCGTCGGTGAGGCTCTCCACGTAGTACGACCCGGCCAGCGGGTCGATCGTGTCGGCCGCGCCGGACTCGTGCGCGAGGATCTGCTGGGTGCGAAGCGCGGTCCGGACCGACTTCTCGGTGGGGAGCGCGAGCGCCTCGTCTTTCCCGTTCGTGTGGAGGCTCTGCGTTCCGCCCAACACGGCCGCGAGCGCCTGATACGCGACGCGGACGACGTTGTTCTCGATCTGCTGGGCGGTGAGGGTGGAGCCGCCGGTCTGGGTGTGGAACTTGAGCTGTTTCGACTTGGGGTTCTCCGCGTCGAACCGCTCCTCCATGATCTTCGCCCACATGCGCCGGGCGGCGCGGAACTTCGCGGCCTCCTCGAAGACGTTGTTGTGGGCGTTGAAGAAGAAGGAGAGCTGCGGGGCGAACTCGTCGACGTCGAGGCCGGCGTCGATCGCGGCCTGCACGTACTCGATGCCGTCGCCGAGGGTGAACGCGACCTCCTGGGCCGCGGTCGAGCCCGCCTCGCGGATGTGGTACCCCGAGATGGAGATCGTGTTGAAACTAGGGGTCTCCGCGGCGCAGAAGTCGAAGATGTCCGTGATCAGCCGCATCGACTGCTTCGGCGGGTAGATGTAGAGGTTCCGCGCGATGTACTCCTTCATGATGTCGTTCTGGATGGTGCCCCGGAGCTCCTCGCGCGGGACCCCTTGCTCGTCGCCCATCGCGACGTACATCGCGAGGAGGACGGCCGCGGGGGCGTTGATCGTCATCGACGTCGACACCTCGTCCAAGGGGATCCCGTCGAAGACCGTCTCGAAGTCGTCGAGGGTGTCGATGGCGACGCCCGAGCGCCCCACCTCGCCCTCGGCCATCGCGGCGTCGGAGTCGTACCCCATCTGCGTCGGGAGGTCGAACGCCATCGAGAGCCCGGAGGAGCCCTCGTCGATGAGGTAGTTGAACCGCTCGTTCGTCTCCGCGGCGGTGCCCATCCCCGCGTACTGGCGCATCGTCCAGAGCCGGCCGCGGTGCATCGTCGAGTAGACGCCGCGCGTGTACGGCTCCTCGCCCGGGTTCCCGACGTCCTCGCGGTAGTCGTGGTCGGGGACGTCGGCGGGGGTGTACAGCGGGTCGACCTCCTGGCCGCCCGTGTCGGTGGTGAACGTCTCCTTGCGCTCCCCGAACCGGTCGACCGTCTCGCCGTAGGTCCCGGACTCCCACGACTCCTTGGCCTCCCGAATCTCGGCCAGTTCCTCAGGATCGTACATTAGTGAACCAGTCGTCCGAACGCGACTTAACCCTTTTCGGGAATGGCGTAACGCCGACAGTTCGACGACGGCGACGGGGCGAGGGAGAACCCCTCCGCCTGCGACCGGGGCGGACCGCCGGCGACGACGCGACCGGCGGGGTCAGACGGGTCGGCCTCCGGTACTCAGACCCCGAAGGTGGCTCGGAGCATGTCCCGCGTCCCGGGTCCGAGCCCGACGGCCAGCACGGTGATGAGCAGCATCAGCGTGTAGCGCGGCGACTCCTCGAACATCTCGCCGTTGAACACCCAGACGACGAACGTCGCGGCCGCGAGCTTGACGAGGAGGAACGGCCACGCGTCGCCGGTGACGGCGAGGACCGAGTCCGGGAGGAGCCGCCCGGTCCAGTTCACGATCAGCGCGTTGACGACGTGTTTCGGCACGAGGTTCGCGGTCCCGGTCAGCGCCGGCATCCAGTTGAGCCCGATCACGTTGGCGACGCCGTCGATCGCGTGGCCCCAGATGATGACGATCCCCGCGGCCCCCGTCCCCTGCCGGACCGTCGGTTCGTACGCCGTCGCGAGCTTCCAGGTGGCCGCCGTCGAGACGGTCGCGAGGAGCAGCGTGAGCGCGAGCACCTGCGGGTAGAACTCGACGTAGTCGGTCGCGGCGGCGAGGTACGAGAGGTAGCCGAGCGAGGCCGCGAGGGCGAGCGTCCCCATCGCGAACAGCGGTCGGGCGTAGTCGTCGACGACCCCGCGGTCCGCCAGCGCGTACGCCGCGATGACGCAGGCGAGGGTGACCCCGAACGCGGTGAAGTAGATGAACGGGCTGATCAGCACCGCGCTCGCGGGGAAGGGGATCAGCGGCTCCGTGCCGGCGCGGACCGCGGCGACCCCCGAGTCCTCGACGGTGCGGAGCGCGCCGCCGAGCAGCATGAACGGGAACAGCGCGTAGAAGAACCGCAGCTCGTCGCCGATATCCAACCGGCGGAGCAGGAAGACGACGCCGATCAGCATCCCGAGCAGAACGACCACGTAGCTCACCGTCGAGACGGTGGTGTACCCCGGGAACGCGACGACTTCCCCAGCGTCGACGGCGGCCTGACACGCGCCCGAGCCCCCGAGCAACTCCGTGCCGCCAGCGTCCCGGACGGCGCACTGCGCCCCCTGCCCGTCGGCGACGACCGGTCCCCAGAAGTACCGCCAGACGAACCGATCGTACACGGCTCGCGGGAAGACGACCGATCCGACCGCGAGCAGGAGCGCGACCCCGCCGACGACCGCCGCCCACGCCCGCTCCGGAGACTGCCTGATCCGTCCGGCGACCGGTGTGCTCATGACTCCCGTTCGGAGTGTTCCCGAGTTGAGCGTTCCGGTCCCGGCTCGCCTCGTCGTCGTCCGCGACGGGTCCCGAAGAGCGCGACGCGGCGCGGCGTCCCGCTCAGATCGGCGGGCCGTCGGCCTCGAAGTCGGTGCCGAGGATGATCATGGTCTGCGACCGCGAGAACCCGTCCATCTCCGCTATCTCGTCGAACATCAGATCGCGGAGGCTGTCGGTGTCGGCGGCGACGACGCGCAGGATGACGTCCCACTTGCCGGTCGTCAGGTGGATCTCGCTGACGCCGTCGATGTCGCGGAGCCGGTCGAGCGCGTCCTCCTCGCGTCCCTGCTCGATGCGGAGTCCGACGAACGCGCTGACGCCGTAACCGACGGCCTTGGGGTCGACCTCCGCGTGGTACCCCTCGATGACGCCGGCCTCCTCCATCCGCCCCACTCGGTCGTGGACGGTCGCGCTCGACATGTCGATCCGCCGCGCGATCTCCGAGAACGGCGTCCGAGCGTCCTCTTGGAGGATCCTGAGGATGGCGCGGTCCGTCTCGTCGAGTTCCATGGCCGGGCCTACGTCGGGAGCGGACTTTGCAGTTCCGGCGTTTCGACGTCGCTACGGGTTGTATTCTCAACACCTCCGGCCACGCGCCGGGCGGCCGATCTCCGCCCGAGGCGATTCGTCTGAGTACGTCTCGGGCGGGATTCCGTCCGATTACGCCTCGGCCGGAGTCTCGAACGACCCCTCTCGGATGGCCGCTTCCGCCGCCGCGAGCGCCTCGTCGGCGTCGAACGCGTCGACGATCTCCCGCAGCTCCTCGTGAGACGCGTCCGCGAGGTCTCGCGCGTGCGACGCGACGTTCGGCACCGCCCGGATCAGGTTGTCGACGATCGGAACGTCCGCGGTCCGCGGCGACCGACTCCCGGGATTCAGGTCGATCACGATCTCCGTCTTCCCCATCGCGTCGAGCGCCGCCGCGCGGTCGCCGTCCTCCAGCGGGACGACCACGACGTCGGCCGCCTCGATCCCGTCGGCGTCGACGACGCCGCGAGCGTGCGACAGGCCGGGGATCTCCCCGTCGCCGGCCATGCCCTTGACCCGGTCGGCGCCGTGCTCGCGGAGGTGGTCGGCGATGCGCCGGACGCGCTCGTCGGTGTGATTGAAGAGGTTCACCTCCAGGTCGGCGTCGACCGCCTCGGCGAGCGCGACCGTCTCCGCGGGGGCGAGGGCCGCGACGTTGCCGTTCACCGAGATCACCGGACGGTCGGCCGCCAGCAGGGTCGCCGCGGCGGCGCGCGCGGCGCGGTCGGCGCTCGGGAGGGTCCGCTCGCCGAGGAGGTAGTCGAAGGCCTCCGCGCGTCCCTGGGCGATGAGTCCCTGCTTCGATGTGATCCCCTTCTTCACCCCCTCCTCGATCCGGTGGCGCGTCACGAGCGAGGCGTACCGCGGGTGGTCCTCCGGGACCTCCGTCTCCGTCATACCGGAGCGAGGCGGCGCGCCGATTAAAGTGGACCGTTCGCGGCCACCGTGTGGCTCCGGTACCCGTACGCACAAACGTTAACATGGGTTACTTCGTAGCGCCACACGGGATGGATCGCACTGGCAAGTACACGATCGTGGACGCGTGCAACGACCACGGGGCGATCACGCTCCGTGAATACCCCCGGAACGGGACGCTGTACGTCGTCGAGTACGACGATCCCGACGTGGAGGCCGAGCTGTCGTCGCTCGACGCCGGCACGGTCGTCGAGCTCGACCTGCGGCGCGCTGGTCGCCGGGGCAACGCGTGGTGCGCGGAGTCCGCGCGGCCGGTCGATCCGGCGTAACGCGGCGGATCGATGCGGCTTCGCGCGCGGTCGGTCCGTCCGCTTCGACGTCCCCGCTTTTTCCCCGCTCAGGCCACCCCGATACGCTCGCGGTACGTCCCGTACTCCGCCTCGAACACCGCCATGATCTCGCCCATCGTCGCGTACGCCTTCACCGCCGCGACGATCGCGGGCATCACGTTCCCGCCGGCGTCGACCGCGTCGCGGAGGTCGTCCAAGGCGGCGTCGACCGCGTCGTCGTCGCGCTCCGCCTTCACCGACTCGAGCCGGTCGAGCTGGCGCTCCCGGGTCGTCTCGTCGACCCGGAGCAGGTCCGGCTCCGTGTCCTCTTCGACCTGATAGGCGTTGACGCCGACGACGGTCTCCTCGCCCTCGTCGACCCGCTCTTGGTACTCGTAGGAGGCCTGCTGGATCTCGCGGTGGAAGTACCCCTGCTCGATCCCGGCGAGCACCCCGTCGCGGACCGACCCGTCGCCCATCTCTCGGATCTCTTCGATATACGCGGTCGCCTCCGCCTCCACCTCGTCCGTGAGCGCCTCCACCGCGAAGGAGCCGCCCAGCGGGTCGACGATGTCGGCCGCGCCCGACTCCTCCGCGATGATCTGCTGGGTGCGGAGCGCGACCCGCACGGCCCGCTCGGAGGGGAGCGCCAGCGCCTCGTCGAAGGAGTTGGTGTGGAGGCTCTGGGTTCCCCCCAAGACGCCCGCCAGCGCCTGTAGCGTGACGCGGACGACGTTGTTCAGGGGTTGCTGGGCCGTCAGCGACTGGCCCGCGGTCTGGGTGTGGAACTTCAACTGCTTCGAGGCGTCGGCCTCGGCGCCGTACCACTCGTCCATGATCCGCGCGTAGATCCGACGGGCGGCGCGGAACTTCGCGACCTCCTCGAAGATCGAGTTGTGCGAGTTGAAAAAGAAGGAGAGCTGCGGGGCGAACTCGTCGACGTCGAGCCCACGGTCGAGACACGCCTCGACGTACGCGAACCCGTCGGCGAGGGTGAAGGCGAGCTCCTGGACCGCGGTCGAGCCCGCCTCGCGGATGTGGTACCCCGACACCGAGATCGGTTTGAACGAAGGGGTCTCGTCGACGGCGAACTCGATCGTGTCCGTCACCAGGTCGAGGGAGGGCTCCGGCGGGATCACCCACTCCTTCTGCGCGATGAACTCCTTCAGCATGTCGTTCTGGAGGGTGCCCCGAAGCTCCTCGCGCGGGACCCCTTGCTGGTCCGCGATCGCGACGTACATCGCGTAGATCACCGGCGCGCTGGGATTGATGGTGAAGGAGGTGGACACCTCGCCGACGTCGATCCCGTCGAAGAGGACCTCCATATCTCGGAGCGTGTCGACGGCGACGCCCTCCTTGCCGACCTCGCCGAGCGACATCGGGTCGTCGGAGTCGAGCCCCATCAGCGACGGCATGTCGAAGGCGGTCGAGAGCCCGGTCTGGCCCTCGTCGATGAGGTAGCGGAAGCGCTCGTTCGTCTCCTCGGCGGTGCCGAACCCCGCGAACTGCCGCATCGTCCACGTCCGTCCGCGGTGCATCGTCGGGTAGACGCCCCGGGTGTACGGCTCCTCGCCGGGGAAGCCGAGGTCCTCGCCGTAGTCGAGGTCGGCCACGTCCGCGGGGGTGTACAGCCGGTCGACCTCGTGGTTCGACACCGTCGCGAACCGCTCGTTCCGCTCGCCGTGCCGGTCGAGGGTCGGGTCGAGCGTCTCCGCCTCCCACGACTCCTTGGCCTCGCGGATTTCGGAGAGCTCCTCGTCGTCGTACATGCCGCCCGCTACCCGCCGGACTCATATAAATATTCATTACAATTTGCCGCGCGGCCGGCCGGATTCGCCGGCGGTCCGAATCGCCACCGACCGTTATGAGGGCTCGGAGTCAATCCCCACCCATGACCGACCCATCGGAGTCCCCGACGCCGCCCGAAGGATTACCGCCGAAGCTCGTCAAGCAGCTGAAAAACTGCACACCGGAGGAGCTCCGTAAGGCGATCGTCCACGCGCAGGAGCTGCTGCACTACCACGAGGAGACGGAGCTCCCGGTCGACGCGGAGGCCGGCGAGGACATCCTGCGCGTCACCGAACACGAGGGATACACCGAAGTCGTGAAACAGTACTCCTGTCAGGAGGGCTGTGACGACTGTCCGCACGGGCCGTACCTCTACCACGTCACCGAAGAGACCCTTCCGAACGGAACTCACGAGACCCACTGGTCGTTCATCGGTCGCGTGAACGCCGACGGGGAGTGACCCCGACCGCGCCGTGGGTTCGATCGCCGTCCGGCGGTGACCGTCGGCGTCGAGCCGGTCACGGGTTCAGCCCCCAGATACCGGCTCGGAGGAACACGAGCACCGGAATGATCTCCAGGCGGCCGATCCACATGTGGAAGAGGAACATCGCCTCCGCCGCCGGCGACATCGACGGGCCGGTGATCCCGGACGAGAGCCCGACGTTCCCCTGTGCGCTCGCGACCTCGAACAGCGCGTCGGCGTAGCCGAACTCCGAGCCGGCGACGTTGACCAGCACGAGGCTCCCGACGACGAGCGCGACGACCCACAGCAGCGTGACGATGGCGGCCTCGCTGAACTCCCGCTCCATCGTCTCGCGGTCCAGCGTGCGGTCGCCGATGCGCGCGGTGACGACGGCGTTGCCCGGGAGGAACACGCGGGAGAACTGCCAGATGATTCCGCGAGCGGCCGTGTACGCACGAATGATCTTGATGCCGCCGACCGTGGACCCGGCGGCGCCGCCGAGCACCATCGCGACGACGACCAACACCTTCGCGCCCGCGACCCAGCTCCCGATCGGCGCCGACTGGAAGCCGGTGGCGGTCAGCGCGCTGATCCACTGGAACGCCGAGTCCCGGACCGCGTCGAGCCCCGCGCCGTCGAGGAGCGGAACCGGGAACGAGAGGAACGACTCCGTCGCGAACGCGCCGGCGGCGACCGGAACGGACGCGACGTTCTGTATCGCGAGCACGGCGACGCCGGCCCCGAGCAGCGCGAACAGCCACCTGGTCTGGAGGTCTGCGACCAGTTCGCGTACGCTCCGGTCCCTGAGCACGACGTAGTGGACCGGGAACGCGATCGCGCCGAGGACCATGATCGGCAACAGCACGACCTCGACCAGGGGGGAGCCGTACGTCGCGATCGAGTTGTCGGTGACGGAGAACCCGCCCGTCGTCAGGCCGGTCATGGCGTGGTTGAGCGCCTGCCAGGCGATTTCGCCGAGCGAGAGCGACTCGGCGTAGTCGCTCTCGCTCGCTCGGATCGCGACGAACAGCATCGCGAACGCCAGCAGGGTGTAGCCGACCACGAGCTTCCAGACCGTCCGGACCGTCGAGACGACGCTCGGGTGGATCTTCTGCTCCCGGGCCTCGCTCCTGTAGAGCGCGTAGCTCCCGCTTCCCGGACGCGAGAGGATGGAGACGGTGAGGACGATGACGCCGACGCCGCCGACCCACTGGATGAACGACCGCCACCACTGCACTGCCCGCGGCAATGACGGCTCGTGGACGGCCATCGTCAGCCCGCTCCCGGTCCAGCCGCTCATGCTCTCGAAGAGGGCATGCAGGGGGTCGCGGAAGTAGGCGAGACTGGAGACCGTCGTGGTCCCTCCGACGGCGATCGGCTCCCACGAGGCCGTGTCCGCGGCGGCGGGGACGAACGCGTCCATGACGGCGGACGGCGTCAGCCACGCCGTGAGGAACAGCGGGAGCGCCCCGAAGACGGCGACCATGAGCCACCCGCCGGCGGCGATCACCATGCCGTGTTTCATCTTCGGGTCTGGGGCGTCGGCGAACCGCCGATTCGCGAGCCCGCCGACGAGGGCCGTCGCGCCGCCCGCGACGAGGAAGCCGAGCGCGGCGTGAAACTCCCGGAACGCGAGGGCGACGACAACGGTGACCGTCATCAGCCCGGCCTCCATCAGGAGGAGCGAGCCGACGTCGCGGGCGATGACTCCCAGGTCGGTCGGGAGCCGGCCGCCGTTCCGCTCGGACATCTCAGTCGTGGTCCTCCTGGTGGCCGAACACGTCCGTCACCTCTGGCGTCGCGCCCTCTCCCGAGTACACCGTGAGCAGGTCGCCGGCCTCGATACGCGTGTTGCCCCGGGGGGTTATGGGCGTCCCCTCCCCGTCGCGCTCGACGGCGATGATGAGGGTCTCGCCGCCGATGAGATCCGCCTCGTCGGCCTCGCGCAGCGTCTTCCCGGCGATCGGCGCGTCCGGACCGACGGTGATCTCGAACACCTCCGCCTCCTCGCCGATGTGCATGAAGTCGACGACCGACGGTCGGCTCACCGCTCGGTAGAGGTACTCCGCGATCAGACTCTGCGGGTTCTGCATCGTGTTGATGCCGATCTGTTCGAACACGTTCATGTGCTCGGGGTTGTGGACGACCGAGACGATGTTCGGCACCGACAGCTCTTGCGCCAGCAGACAGACCATGATGTTCGTCGCGTCCTGATCCGTCGTCGAAATGAGCGCGTCCGCGCGATCGGCCCCGGCGTCGAGCAGCGTCTCCTTCGAAGTCGCGTCGTCGTTGATGACGAGGCAGTCGTACCCCCGGGACGCCCGCTCCGCCCGTTCCTCGTCGCGCTCGATCACGACGACCTCGTTGCCGCTCTCGGTCGCGAGCTTGACGAGCGGCGTCCCGATATCGCCCGCGCCCACGACGATCAGATACATGTGTCAGCGGTTCAGGAGCGACCACCGAAAGCCTACCGCAATCCGCCGAGAGGCGCGGGACCCCGCCCTCAGCGCCCGCCGAACAGCCGCTCCCACAGCGACCGCGAGGACGGCCGCTCCGCGAGCAGCACCGGGGTGTCGAGCGTCTCTATCGTCTCGAACGCCAGCGACCCGCGGACGATCCGCGAGAGCAGTCCGCGCTCGGTCGCACCGACGATAACGAGGTCGTACTCCTCGCCGACGCGACCGATCGTCTCCTCGACGCCGCCCGCCTCGATGCGCAGGTCGGCGTCGCCGAGGCCGTGGCCCGCCGCCCAGTCGGTGAGGAATTCCCGGCCGGCCGCCTCGTCTCCCGGGTCGACGACGTACAGCAGCGAGACGTCCACGTCGATCTCGTCTCGGAGCGCCCTCGCGACCTCGGCGGAGAGGTCGGAGGAGGGGCCGCCGGCGGTCGGCACGAGCACCTTCGAGAGGTCCAGCCGCTGGCCGTCTAAGACGAGGAAGTCGCACGGGAGATCGCGGGCGAGTTCGTCCAGCGAGCCCTCGACGCGCCCGCCCACGAACCGCGTCCCGCCGTAGCCCATCACGACGGTGTCGGCGTCGTTCGTCCGCGCGGCGTCGAACACCTCCTCGATCCCGCGGTGCGAGAGGATCGTCTTCGTCTCGATCGGCACGTCGAACGCCTCGGCGTCGGCGGCCGCGGCGGCCAACAGCTCCTCGGACGAGTCGTCGAGGTCGGTCCGGTTCTCGGCCGCCTTCTCCAGCGACGTCTGGTCCGGAACGGTGACGATGTGCGTCGCGAGCACGCGACCCCCCTCGTGACTCGCGACCGCGCCGGCCAGCGTGACGAGCGCGCTCTCCGTGCGCGGGTTCGACACGGCGACCATCACCGTCGGCCCGTCGGTTCCGACCCCGTTCGCCGCCCCGAACGCGGTCACGACGCCCTCGGTGGCCGCCCGGTCGCTCGTTCGTCCGGTTCGCTCATTTCTCCGTTCGGCTACTCCTCCGTTTGCTCGTCCGCTTCCGCCCGTCCGACCCCGCCGTCGCCTCGCGCCTCGGCGGTCGCGTCGCCCGCCTCAGCGGCGTCGGCCGTGACATCGTCAGGGGCGTTCTCCCGTGCCCCGCTCCCGAACAGCCGAGCCCAGACGCCGCGGTCGTCGCGCTTCTCCGCGAGCAGCACGGAACACTCCACGTCTTCGAGCACCTCCAACACGAGCGAGCCGCTCACCAGCCGCGAGAGCAGCCCTTTCTGAGTCGCGCCGATGATAACCATCGTCGCGTCGCGCGCGGCCCGTTCGATCGACTCCTCGATGTCGCCGCTCTCGACGCGGAGCGTCGCGTCGGCGAGGTCGTGCTCGGCGGCCCACCCCATGAGGAAGCGCCGTCCGGCGCTCTCGTCGTCGGCGACGTGCAGCAGCGTGACCTCGCCGTCGAACTCCGTCTGGAGCATCTTGGCGACCGCGCCGGAGAGGTCCGAGGCCGGTCCGCCGGCGGTCGGCACGAGGATCCGCGAGGGGTCGAACCCGCGGTCGCGGAACACGAGGAAGTCCGACGGGAGCGAGTGCGCGAGCTCGTCGACCGCCGTCTCCGCGCGCCCGGGCGACCCGTGCGAGTCCTCGCCCCAGCCCATCACGGTCATGTCGGCGCCGTAGGTCCGGGCCGCGTCGAACACCTCCTCGAACACGCGGTGCGAGAGGACGACGTGCGTCTCCACGTCGACGCCGAACGTCTCGGCGTCTTCACGGGCCTTATCGAGGAGACTGTGCGCCGCATCGTGGGCGCCGCGGTCGCGGGCGGCCTCCAGCGACGTCTGGTCCGGGACGTTCGCGATGTTGACCGCGACGACCGTCCCGTTTCGCTGCTTGGCGATGGCCGACGCGAGCGTGATCAGGTGCTCCTCGGTCGCGGGGTTCGCGAGCGGCACCATCACGCGGTAGTCGTCGCCGCTCGGCTGGACCGACGTGGCCGCCGACACGGCGGCCTTGGGCAGCTCGTCGGAGCGGTCGAGGATCCACGCCCCCAGCACGCCGCGCGCCTCCACCTTCCGGCGGGCGTACAGCAGGTACCAGAGCAGGGCGAAGGCGACGAGGCCGAACGAGATCAGGATGATCGTCGGCTCGATGTAGATGATCAGCGCGAACGACGAGAGGGTCCCGATTATCGGAACGAACGGATAGAAGGGGACCTCGAAGTCGGGGTCGTACCCCTCGACCCCCGACTCGCGCATCACGATGAGCGCGATGTTGAGCAGGCCGTAGACGATGAGGTGGAGCACGGATCCCATCGTCGACAGCGACTCGACGCCGCCGGCGACGAGGAACACGAGGATGAGCGCGCCTGTGAGCGCGATCGACTTGTACGGGGTGCCGAAGCGGTCGTGGATCTCGTTGAGCTTCGGGGTGACGATCTTCTCGCGGCCCATCGCGAAGTTGATCCGCGACGACGAGAGGATCGAGGCGTTCGCCGAGGAGGCGGTCGCGAGCAGGCCGCCGATCAGGAGCATCCCGGCGCCGACGGCGCCCAGCGAGAAGCCGAACACCTGGTAGTTGCCGAAGAGGAGGCGGGCGGCGTCGACCACCGCGGTCTCGTTGTTCGCGACGAGCTCGTTCGGGACCGCCGCGAGCAGCACGACGAGGAACAGCGCGTACACGACCGTGACGATCACGACCGAGCCGAGGACCGCGAGCGGGAGGTTCCGCCCGGGGTTCTTGATCTCCTCGGCGACCGAGGTGATCTGGACGAAGCCGAGGTACGAGACGAAGATGATCCCCGTCACCGGGAGCACCTGGCTCGTCGTCCCCGGCGGCGCGATCGGCCGCAGCGACTCCATGTCGGCGTTCAGCAGCCCGACGACGGTGAAGACGGCGAGGATGCCCAAAAGCGACATGACGATGACGATCTGGAGCCCGCCCGTCTCCTTCGCGCCGAAGTAGTTGACGGCGATGAACAGCAGCGCGCCGGCGAGCCCGATCACTTGGGCGGCCTCCAGCGTCACAGGGCCGAGCCCGACCGGGCCGAGCCCGAGGAGCGCGTTGACGTACTCGCCGAAGCCGTACATGTAGAACGCGGAGGCGAACGCGAGCCCGAGCCAGTTCGCCCACCCGGCGACGGAGCCGAACATGGGCCCGAGCGCCCGGTTGACGTAGAAGTACGCGCCGCCGGACTTCGGCATCGCCGTCCCGAGCTCGGAGGCTGAAAGCGCCGTGAACAGGGCGATGACGCCACCGAGGACGAACGTGAACGCCGCGAGCGGACCGGCCCGCGCGACCGCGGTCCCGGGGAGCACGAAGATGCCGGCCCCGATCATCGTCCCGATCCCGATCGTGAGCGCGGCGAGGGGACCGAGGTCCTTGGCCAGCTCCTCGTCGCTCATTCGGTGGATCCCTCGCGCGGGAGCGCGACCACGGGCACGTGCGACTCCGTCACGAGCTTCACTGAGAGGTCGCCGGAGAGGAACTGGACGAGCCGGTTCCCGCCCCGAGACTGATAGGCGATAGCGCTCGCATCGACCTCGTCGACCGCGTCGAAGATAGCGCCCACGATGTCCCGCGAGTAGGCGGTGTGCTCGCCGGCGTCGGGGAACACCGATCGGACCGCATCGTACGACTCTGCGGCCAGTTCCTCGGACTGTTCGACGGGCGTCTTGTCGGGGACGCCGTCGCCCTTCTCGACGACGTGCAGCGCCGTGACCCGCTCCGGTCGATACGGTTCCAGCGCCAGCGCCGTCGACATCGCGTCCTCCTCGTGAGCCACTGGCAGGAGAACGTGATCGAGTAGGCCTCCTCCCTCCGGTTGGTCGGTGCTCGTCATACCCACATTCATACTCTCGTCAGTTAAGAAGATACGCTCTGCACAACCGAGCAATTAAACGCGGTTAGAAGCTGTTTTCGGCGCTGAAAACGCACCGCTTGTAGTTTTTGACCTCCTGTCACCGGCCGTCCATCGCCGAGATGAACACCGCGAGCACCGGGACGATCTCCAGCCGGCCGATCCACATCAGGAACACCATCAGCAGCTTCGACGTGTCGGGGAAAAAGAGGTAGCTCCCGAACGGGCCGAGCCGACCGAACCCCGGCCCGATATTCCCGATCGTCGCGAGCGAGGCGCTCGTCGACTCCAGCATCGTCAGCTGGATACCGACCCGGGTGGTGTCCAGCGAAAGGAACACCGCCGAGACGCCGAACAGGACGAGGTACAGCAGCGTGAACGCCATGATGCCGCGGATGGCGTCCTCGTCGACGACGCTTCCGCTCAGGCGAACCGGCTGCACGACGTCGGGGTGGGCCGTGGTGAACAGCTCGCGGCGGATCGCCTTCCCGACGATGAGCCACCGGACGATCTTGACGCCCCCGCCGGTCGAGCCGGCGGAACCGCCGATAAACATCGCGAACATCAGGAGGATCTGCGCGTCGGTGTCCCACTGCACGAAGTCGGCAGTCGCGTACCCGGTGGAGTTCAACAGCGACCCGATCTGGAACGCCGCCTGCCGGAGCGAGTTCTCGGTCACCCCCTGCGTCGCACCGCCCAGTTCGATCGGCGGCGCCGCGCCGCGGAACAGCATCACCGCGAGAACGGCCGTCACGACCGCGACGGCGCCGGCGTACGCACGGAATTCCGCGTTCTCCAGCATGACCTCCGCCTCCCCGCGCAGCACGTGCCAGAACAGCGCGAAGTTGACGCCGGCGATGAGCATGAACGGGATGACGACCCACTGCACGATCGCCGAGAACGCCGCGATGCTGTCGGCCTGCGGCGAGAACCCGCCGGTCGGGAGGGTGGTGAACCCGTGGGCGATCGCGTTGAACAGGTTCATGTTCGGCGCCATCCCGGCGAGGTGGAGCCCGTACAGGATGGCGATGTACACCACGGTGAAGCCGAAGTAGATCAGCCAGAGCGCGCGCGCGGTCTCCGCGATCTTCGGCGTGAGCTTCTGGAGTTCGGGGCCGGGCGCCTCCGACTCCATCAGTTGGGCGCCGTTGACGGCGACCTCCGGCAGGATGGCGATCATCAGGACGATGATCCCCATGCCGCCGAGCCACTGCGTGAGCTGTCGCCACATCAGCACGGCGTGGGAGTGGCGGTCGGTGCTGATCTCGCCGAGGACGGTCGCGCCCGTGGTCGTGAACCCGCTCATCGACTCGAACAGGGCGTTGATCACCGACTCCGTGAACGCGCCGACCGACCCGACCTGGAGCCCGATCGTCGACTCCGTCCCGTAGCCGGCGAGCAGGTACGGAACGGTGCCGATCGCCGCGGCCGCGATCCACGCGAGCGAGACGAAAAGCAGCGCCTCCCGGGGCCCGAGGTCCGGGTCCGGGTCGACCCGCTCTACCGCGAACCCGATCGCGGCGACGAGCGCCATCGAGACGAGGAACACCCAGATGTCCTCTCCGTACACGAGCGCCACGACCAGCGGCACCAGCATCGTGACGGCGAGGTACTTGATCCCGACCCCGAGAAGCCCCACGCTCGCCTTCCAGTTGACGCCCCAGGACATGTGTGTTGGATCGCTATTGGAGAGGCCCGTTCGCTGTATTAAACTGTCGAAGGAAAGCCGATCACGGTGGCGTCGCGGGACTGTCGATTCGTCCGCCTGCCGGCTCTCACGACGTCCAGAACGCCTTCGTGAACAGCACGAGTACCGGGATTATCTCGATCCGCCCGATCCACATCAGGACGATCATCACGGCGCGCGTGCTCATCGGGAACGACGCGAACGTCCCGTACGGGCCCGCCTCGCCGAAGGCGGGACCGATGTTGAGGAACGTCGTCGCCGCCGCGCCGAGCGCCTCGAACTCGGTCACCCGGAGACCCGCCCGTTCCGCGTCGACGACGATCACGACGGTGAGCAGGAAGAAGATCACGATGCTCAAGAGGAGGTACGCGTAGATGTCGCGGATCGCCCCCTCGTCGACCGGTTTCCCCGAGACTCGAACCGGCCGAACCGCCTCCGGGTGGATGGCGGTGTAGAGGTTCCGGCGGAACGTCTTCAGCGCGACGAGCCACCGCAGCGACTTGATCGAACAGGTCGTCGAACCGACCATCCCGCCGATGAACATCCCCATGAACAGCATGTGCTTCGCCGCGGGCGCCCACGCCACGTAGTCGGTGCTGGCGTACCCCGTCGTCGTCACGATCGACGCGACGTTGAACACGGCGTGGCGTACCGTTCCCTCCGTGCCGAACGTGACGCTGGGATCGAGGAACAACGCGAAGGCGACGATCGACGCGAGCGTCCCCATCGCGCCGAGGTAGAAGTGGAACTCCTCGTTTTTCAACAGGCGCATCGGCTCTCCGTTGATGGCGAAGTAGATGAGAACGAAGCTCGTCGAGCCGATCACCATGAACGGGACCACCGCCCACTGGATGACCGGGTGAAACGCGCCGACGCTCTGCGGCTCCGGGGAGAACCCTGCGGTCGCGACCGACGTGAACGCGTGCGCCACCGCGTTGTACAGGTCCATCTGCGGGTCGAACGCGAGCCCGAGCAGGAAGTAGACGACTACCGCGACCCCCGTCAGCCCGACGTAGATCCCCCAGATGAGCTGCGCGGTCCGGGAGATCTTCGGCGTGAGCTTGTTGACGTCCTGGGTCTGCGACTCCGTCTCCATCAGCTGCGCCCCGCCCACCCCGATCTCGGACAGCACCGCGGTCGCTAGGATCAGGATTCCGAGCCCGCCGAGCCACTGGATCACCTGTCGCCACATCATGACCGAGCGCGAGTGGAGCGAGAAGTCGACGAGGACGGTCGCGCCGGTCGTCGTCAGCCCGCTCATCGCCTCGAACATCGCGTTCACCGGGTGCGCGACCGTCCCGACGCCCGCGACGACGAACGGGATCGCGCCGACCGCGGCGACGAGGAACCAGATCAGCGCCACCGCGAGGAACGCCTCGCGCGGCCCGAGGTCCTCCGCCGGGTCTTGCACCGACCGGAACGAAGCGCCGAGCGCGAGCGAGACCGCGATAGCCGCCACGAACGGGAGCGGCGACTCGCCGTAATAAAACGCGGTCAGCAGCGGGAACGCGAGCGGAACCGGGAGGGCGGCAAGGACGTCGCCGGTGAGACCCAAGCTCGCCCGCCAACCGACCCGGATCCCGGTGGTCACGGACCGCTCACGCCATCGACGCGATCTCGCCCACGGAGTCGGAGTCCACGAGCAGGATCACGTGGTCGCCCGGCCGGAGGACCGTGTCCCCGCGCGGCGTCACGAGCTGGTGATCGCGGGTGATCGCGCCGATGACGAACCGGGCGTCGGTGTCGGCGACGAGCTCCGAGATCGGTCGCCCCACGAGCCCGCATCCCTCGGTGAGCTCCAGCTCGAGGACCTCCGCCTGGTCGTTCTCCAACACGGCGATGTTCTCCGCGACGCTCTCGTAGGTGAACCGCGTGATCTCCTCGGCGGTCACGGTCCGCGGGTTGATCGCGATGTCGATCCCGATCTCCTCGAAGACGGTGACGTAGTCCGGGCTGTCGACGACCGCGATCACGCGGTCGACGCCGAGCCGTTTGGCGAGCACCGACACGAGGAGGTTCTTCTCGTCGGAGCGGAGCGCGGTGACGACGATGTCGGCCTCGTCGACGTGTTCGCGGGAGAGGAACTCCGTGTCGGTCGCGTCGTGTTCCATGACGACCGCCTTCGGAAGCTGCTCGGCGAGCCACCGCGCGCGGTCGGGGTCCTGCTCGATTATCCGGGGTTGCAGTTCTCGCTCCCCGAGGAGACGGGCGGTCTGATACCCGATCTCGCTTCCGCCGACGATCACGATGTCGTCCGCGTCGTCCGGCGTCGTGCGCGGGTCGACGTCGGTCGCGAACGCTTGGACGCTCTCCGGGCTCCCGATTACCACCGCGCGGTCGCCGGCCTTGATCCCGGTGTCGCCGCGCGGGATCGTCAGTTCCCCGTTGCGGAACAGCCCGACGAACGTGAGCGACTCGAAGCGGTCCGCCTCGGCGACGGTCTGCCCGGCCATGGGGCTCTCCTCCGCGATCTCGAACTCGGCCATCTGGACCATCCCGCTCGCGAACGGGTCGACGTCGATCGCGGCCGGGAGCCCGATGACCCGGACGATATTCTCCGCGGTCAGCAGGTCCGTACACACCATGAAGTCGACGCCGAAGGCGCCCTCGCTCCCCTCCCACGTCCGGAGGAAGTCCGTGCTCTTCACGCGGGCGATGGTGAACCCGTCGCCCAGCGTCTTCGCGGTGCCGCAGGCGACGAGGTTCGTCTGGTCGTTGTCGGTGCAGGCGATGACCATGTCCGCGCGGCCGACCTCCGCCGCCGTCTGGATATCGGAGGTCGTCCCGTCGCCGGCGATGGTGAGCACGTCGATCTCGTACTTGAGCTGTTCCGCGCGGTCCTCGTCGACGTCCACGACGACGACCTCGTGGTCCGACGAGAGGCTCCCAGCGATGCTCGTGCCGACCTCGCCGGCCCCGATAACGACCACATGCATGGACACAACGAGTTACCCGACCCTCAAGTTCGTTACTATCGGTGTCGCCGCGGTCGCCGGGAGGAGCGGGCTACGAGTCCCCGCCGATCCCGGCCTCCGCCGCCCCGCCGAACGACGAGGGGTCCGTCCACTCGTTCCGCCCGGAGACGGTGCGCTGCGGGAACGGGATCGAGATGTCCTCCTCGTCGAACCGCTTTTTCACCGCCTTCACGTAGTCGGCCCGCGCCTTCACGAAGTCGGCCCGCGACGGGTCGTCGATCCAGATCCGCGACTGCAGGCCGACGTACGAGTCGGCCAGTTCGTTGAGCCGGACCGACGGCGCGGGGTCGTCGAGGATGGCGTCGCTCTGCTCCGCCTCCTCGACGATGATGTCCGTCGCCTTCTCGACGTCGTCCTCGTAGTCGATCCCGAAGACGAACTTCAGGCGCAGCGTCCCCTTCGCGACCGGGTTCTTCACCACGTCGCTCGTCAGGGCGTGGTTCGGCACCGTGAGAAGCTCGTTGTCGAACGTGCGCACGCGGGTGACCCGGAAGGAGATGTCCTCGACGACTCCCGAGTGATCCTTCCACTCGATCCAGTCGCCGATGCGGAACGGCTTGTCGGTGTAGATGAACACGCCCGCGACGAAGTTCTTGATCACGTCCTGGAGCGCGAAGCCGATCGCGAGCGTCGCCGCGGCGGCGATCGTCGCCAGCGACCGCAGGAACCCCTGATACCCCGCCGCGCCGAACGCGACCGTGACGCCGGCGAACAGCACGAGGAACGCGACGATCTTCCCGAGCGGCCGCCGCGCGTGCTCGTCGAGGCCGCGCCTGTCGAAGAGCCGCAGCACGAGCGGCGCGATGACCGTCTTATACAGCAGGTACGTCGCGAAAACGACGGCGAAGAATATCGCTGCGTCGATGACGAACCCGGTCAGCGGCCCCAGAAACGGTTCCAGCGTCCCCGCGACGGCGACGACGTCGCTCGTCCCGCCCGCGGCGCCCATCAGTGGAGCACCGCCGTGTTCCCTCGCGTCTCCACGAGTTGGGCGTCGACGGCGTCGGCCAGCTCCGCGGCGAGCTCGTCGGTCGTGGTCCCGCCTCGGGCCGCCCGGAGGAACTTCACCTTCACGAGCTTGGCGTCGTCGAGCTGGTCGGCCGTCTCGTCGACGACGGCGTCGACGCCCTTCTTCCCGACCCAGACGGTGACGTCGAGGTCGTGCGCTTCCTTGCGGAGCTGTTGGTCGCTCATACGTCGATCACTCGGTCGCGGCAGTTGAAGCTTGAGGTTCGCGGGCGACGGGCCGTTCGGGCCCTGCGGGCGACGCTCGCGCCCGGATCGGCCGCGGTCATCTACTCGCGTTCGACGTCGCGCGTCGGTTCCCGGGAGCGCTCTCGCCGCACGTACTCGGCGGCGTCTTCCGGCGTTTCCGTCTCCAGGAGCCGGTCGAGCTTCCGCTCGAACTGTTCGTCGGTGAGGTCGCCCTCGGCGTACCGGCTCCGGAGTCGGTCGAGCGCGTCCCGCGTGCCCGCCGGCTCCTCGTCGACCGCGTCGCTCTCCGACGTCCGGTCGACCGCGGGTCCCTCGGCCCGCCCCGCCTCCTCGTCCCCGTCGAACAGCATCCCGACCACCGGCACGACGACGATGTAGCCGAACAGCATCAGCGGGAGCCACCACTCCACGCCGAGGAACAGGGCCGCGAGCCACGCTCCCGTCACGACCGTGCCCGCGATCTCGCTCGCGTTTCGCTCGAACCGCTCGCGCAGGGAGGACTCCGCCATCGTGCCGGTCCTCTCGGTGTGGCGACTAAATCGTATCGGCGGCCTCGGGGCGCTCCGTCGCCGTTTCTCCCGGCCGCGGCCAGAGTTAGATCCATCTAATTTTTTTCTTAGACCCAAAGCGTATTATGTTCCTACCGTCAAACGGTCGGTAATGCGCACCGACACGAACGAGGCCGCGGGCGTCTCTCGACGGCGGTTCGCCGGCATCGGCGCCGGCGTCCTCGCGGGGGGTCTCGCCGGCTGCACGGGGAACGCCGCCGATCCGGGAACCGGCGGCGGAAGCGACGGTGAGGGAGCCGACGACGGAGAGTACACGGTCGTGGCCTCTTTCTTCACGTTCTACGACTTCGCCGACACGCTCGCCGAGGGGACGGCACTGAGCGTCGAGAACCTCGTGCCGACGGGCCTCCACGGTCACGGCTGGGAGCCGGACCCGTCGATCCAGCGCCGGATCACCGACGCCGACGCGCTGGTCCACGTCGGCCCCGACTTCCAGCCGTGGGTCGACCGCGCGATCGAGACGCTGGAGGCGGAGTCGACCGAGACGGCGCTGATCAACGCCCGGGCCGGCGTCGAGCTGCTCGACCTCGCCGACTCGCTCACCGAGGACGAGGCGGTCGAGGACGCGAAGGACCCGCACTTCTGGCTCGACCCCCAGCGCGCGAAGGTCGCGGTCGAGAACGTCGCGGACGGGCTCGCGGCGCTCGCTCCCGACGACGAGGCGACGATCCGCGAGAACGCCGACGCGATCGACGCGGAGCTCGACGCGCTCGACGAGGAGTGGACGGCCGTCTTCGACGCCGCCGAGCGCGACGTGGCGTTCCTCGCCGCACACAACGCCTTCGCCTACGTCTCGGAGCGCTACGGCGCGACGATCGAGCCGCTGGTGGTGAACCTCGCGGCCAGCAACGACGTCCGGCCGGCCGACATGCAGCGGGCGCAGGACACGATCGCCGCCAACGACATCCGACACATCGGCGCGGCCGTGTTCGAGCCGATCCGGCCGGCGAGACAGCTCTTGGAGCAGACCGACGTCGAGGCGTACTTCCCGGTGACGCCGTACGCCGGCACCGCCGAGTCCTGGGTCGAGCGGGGGTGGGGGTACTTCGAGATCGCCCGTCAGGTGAACCTGCCCACCTTCCGGATCCTCCTCGGTCTCGACGACCCCGAGGACGTGACGTTCGCCGACTACGGCCGGAACTTCGAGCCATGAGCGGTGACACCCCCCTCGTCGACGTCCGCGGGCTGACGTTCGGCTACGCCGCGACGCCGGTCGTCGAGGACGTGGACCTGCGGGTCGACCGCGGCGAGTACGTCGGGATCGTCGGGCCGAACGGCTCCGGGAAGAGCACCCTGCTCCGCCTCCTTCTTGGCCTCCACGAGCCCGACGCGGGGTCGGCCGAGCTGCTCGGTCACCCCGCCCGGGCGTTCGCGGAGCGCGAGCGCGTCGGCTACGTCGCGCAGGACGTGACCGAAGACGAGAAGCGCATGCCGATCACCGTGAGCGAAGTCGTCCTCATGGGGCGGTTCCCGCACGCCGGCTTCGGCCGGGTGACCGCCGCCGACCGCGACCGCGTCCGCGACGCCCTGGCGACGGTCGGCATCGAACACCTCGCCGACCGGAAGATCACCGCGCTCTCGGGCGGGCAGCGCCAGCGGACGTACATCGCGCGGGCGCTCGCCGGCGAGGCCGAACTGCTCGTCCTGGACGAGCCCACCGTCGGCGTCGACGCCGAGTCGGTCGACGCCTTCTTCGACCTGCTCGACGAGCTCGTCGACGACGGGATCACCGTCCTCCTCGTCGAACACGACATCGGCGCCGTCATCGAGCACGCCTCGCGGGTCGTCTGTCTCAACCGCGAGGTGTACTTCGACGGCGAGCCGGCCGCGTTCGCCGAGAGCGACGCGCTCGACCGCGCGTACGGGACGAACGTCCGCCGCGAGGAAGGGGGGATCGTCACGTGACCCCCGCCGGTTCCGCGGCCGTCGCGTCGGCGGCGTCGCCCGCCGCCGTCGTCCCGCTCCTCTCCGCGCCGTACGACCTCCTCTCGCGGCTCGTCGGCCTGTGGAGCGACGGGCTCGGCTGGGTCGGCGACCGGCTCGGGATCGCGATGCTGGAGTACGTCTTCATGCACCACGCGTTCCTCGTCGGCGCGCTCATCGCCGTGATGGCGCCGCTGATCGGCACCTTCCTCGTCCACCGGCAGCTCGCGCTCATCGGCGACGCGCTCGCCCACACCGCGTTCGCGGGCGTCGCCGTCGGGCTGTTCGTCAACTCGCTGCTCGGGACCGGGATCTCGCCGTACGTCACCGCGATCGTCGTCGCCGTGATCGCCGCCCTGGCGATCGAGCTGATCGCCGAGACCACCGACGCGTACAACGACGTGTCGATGGCGATCGTGCTCTCGACCGGGTTCGCGCTCGGCGCGGTCCTCATCAGCCTGAACACCGGCGGGCTCGCGGTCGGGATCAACCAGTACCTGTTCGGCAACCTCTCGACGGTCTCGCGGGAGAACGCCGTCCTGCTGGTCGTCCTCTTCGCGATCGTCGCGCTCGTCGTCACGGTCACGTACAAACAGCTGCTGTACGTCACGTTCGACGAGACGGCGGCTCGCGTCGCCGGGATCAACGTCCCGTGGTACAACCGTCTGATGACGACGCTGACCGCCCTCGTCGTCGTGGGGGCGATGCAGATCATGGGCGTCATCCTCGTCGCGGCGATGCTCGTCGTCCCCGTCGCGGCCGCCGCCCAGCTCGCCCGCGGCTTCCGCGAGGCGCTCCTCGCGTCGGTCGTCTTGGCGCAGATCGCGGTGGTTGCCGGGATCACGCTGTCGTTCAACTACAACACCACCGCCGGGGGGACGATCGTCCTCGTCGCCGTCGGCGTCTACATCGTCGCGGTGCTCGCCGGGAAGGTCCAGTCGCGGCGGGCGGGGGACGAGGCCCCCGAGCGCGTCGACGGCGCCGAGCGGGCGACGGGCGAGGGCACCGACGTCGGCGGCGACGACGTCGCCGGAGCAGAGTCGACCGACTAGTCGGCCCGCTCCGTCGGCTCGTCGCGGAGGGTCCCGTCGAGCCCGAGACCGACGCGGTCGCCGTACCGGCTCCAGACGACCACCAGCGACGGGACGAGCAGGATCGAACAGAGGTACGCGTACAGCACGCCGAGCGCGAGCAGCACGCCGAAGTCCCGCAGGAGCGGGATCACGGCGAGCCACAGGACGCCGAGCCCGCAGACGGTCGTGAGCATGCTCCCGGTGAGCGCGCCGCCCGTGCCCGCGATTGTGATGTCGAGCGCGTCCTCGACCGCGTTTCCGGCCTTGAACTCGTCGACGAACCGGTGAACGAAGTGGACGGTGTAGTCCACGCCGAGTCCGATCGAGACCGAGAGGATCGGCGCGTTGATCGGCGTCAAGGGGATGTCGAACAGCCGCATCGAACCCACGAGCAGGCCGACCGTGACGAGGACGGGCACGAGGTTGAGCAGGCCGTACACGGCCTTCCCCTCCAAGTAGGCGTAAGAGAGCGCGAGGAACACGGCCGTGAGCACGAACGCGGCGATCAGGCTCCGGATCGCGGACTCGGTCAGCCGGTCGATCACGGCCTCGTTGACGACGAGGTCGCCCGTCGGAACCGCCTGCAAGGGAGTGCGCTCCGCGAGCGCCCGGACGCCGGCCACCGCTTCCGAGTCGTCGGCGCCGGGGCGGATCGTGTAATCTATCCGCGCGCTCCCGCGGTCGGCGGCGAGGTACCCGCGCGCCCGGTCCCGGTCGGGCGAGTCGAGCAGCGCGTCGTACACCTCGTCGACGTTGCGGTCGGGGACGCCCGTCCCGAGCCGGTCGTTGCGGTCCACGAGCGCGCCGAACTCTGGATCGCGCGCCGCCCGGTCCTCGATGACGGTCACGACGCTCGTGGAGGCGGCCCGGCGCTCGTCGGTCGTCTCGAAGGCGTCCGGCGGATCGCGCGTTGTCCGGTCGATCAGCTCCAGGGCGTCGTCGTCGCGCACGGACTGGTCGACGTACAGGGTCACGCTCCCGACGAAGCTCTGCTCGAACTCCTCCTCGAACAGCGTGAGCACCCGGAGGAAGGTGTAGTCGGTCGGCGCGAGCGGCTCCGGCAGGTTCGAGTACGCCTCCAGCCGGTCCTCGTCTGGGAAGAACGCCTCCTCCGAGAACTCGGTGTTCACGCCGGTCCCGTACGCGCCCCCGACCGCGCCGCCGACGAGCAGGACGGCGACGACCGCCACGGGCGCGACCTTCGAGAGGTCGACCCCGACGCGGAGCACGCGCCCGAGCCGCGAGCCGCCCGACCCGAGCGGCGTCGTGCCGAACGCCGGGATCGGCAGCCGCTCGCGCCAGCGGTTGACCACCACCTTCGTCGCCGGGAGAAAGACGCCGAACACCGTGAGCGTGAACGTGATCCCCGCCGCGGCGACGAGCCCGAAGTCCCGGTTAGGCTCGAAGGGACTCACGAGGTTCGAGGCGAGCCCGAACACCGTGGTGATCGTGACCAGCAGGAAGGCGATCAACAGCTGATCGGTCGTGGTCCGCATCGCCGCCGCGATCGAGAGCCCCTCGCCGCGCTCCTCCCGGTAGCGGTTGACGATGTGGATCCCGAAATCGATCCCGACCGCGAGCAGCAGCGGGAAGACGGTAATAAGGGAGTCGGAGAAGGGGATCCCCGCGTATCCCATGAACCCGAAGGTCCACAGGAGCGACATGAGCAGGGCGGCGAGGCCGATCCCCATGTCGATCGGGTCGCGGTAGGCGAACACGAGGAAGCCCAATATCAGGAGCAGCGCCGCGGGGAACACGATGACCGCGGTGTCGGTCAGCAGCGCCGTGACCTCCGACTGGAGGATCCCGTCGCCGAAGAGGACCGCGTTCTCGCCGGCCTCGTTGCCCGGCACCGAGTCGACCACGTCGACGCTCCGCGTCTGTAGCTCTGTCACTCGGGCCGTCGTGGCCGCCTCGGGCAGGTCGTAGGTGACACCGACGATGGCGGCCCCGGCTCGCTGGGCTGTCGGGTTGTAGTCGACAGACACCTGCGCCGCGACGGCGCCGGACGCGTCGGCGTCGGCGATGGCAGTCCGCAGCTCGCTCGGCGTCGCCTCCGCGACCGCGTCGCGGCGCTCGCCCGGCGTCTCCGCGGTCGGGTCCAACCGTCGGGCGACCGCGTCGGCGTGGCTCGTCGTCGAGCTCACTCTCAGGGTCGACCGCGACTCCAGCCGCTCCTGAGTCTCTAGGACCCGTATCAGCGCCGATCGCGAGAGCACGTTGTCGCCGGTGACGATCACCTGCGCCGACGTCGCCGACCCGCCGATCGACGTCTCGAACTCCTCGTCGATGTCGTCGAGCGCGCGCTGGGCGGGGATGTCCTGCGTGAACTGGTCGGCGCCGGCCGAGGTGGTGATCCCCCCCACCCCGCCGACGGCGACGACGCTGATCAGGAGGAAGACGGCGATCACCGCCACCGGTCGCTCCGTGACGAGCTCGTCGACCCGCTCGACGAGCCGGTCGGCCGCGGTCACCGTCGCCTCCGTCGACTCAGGGCCCCCCGGTCGCTCGGAGACGCGCGGGCATTGGTGTCGCCCATCAGGTCACCGCCGCCGGTACCGGACGAGCGCTCCCGCGCCGGCGACCACGACGAGGAGGCCGACGGCGAGCGGTAGGAGTGGGAGCCCGCCGTCGTCGGTCGGTTCGGTCACCTCGACGGGGTACTGGGCGACGTCCGATATCCGGTCGTTACCGCGCTCGTCGTCGTAGCGGAAGTCCAGCTCGATCGGGTGGGTCTCGACGGTCGCCCCGGGCGCGGCCGCCACGTCGAAGGCAATCTCGGTCGACTCGCCGGGCGCCAGCTCGTCGACGAACGCCTCGTCGTCGGGGGCCGACAGCGGGCTGTCGGCGTACAGCCCGGCGTTGATCGACGAGAGCGTCTCCGGGCGCTGATTCGTGATCTCGAAGGTGATCCGCCGGGTCTCGCCCGCCGGGACGGTCGCGTTGTCGGCGGCGAGCTCGAACTCGGGCTGCCGCGGCGCGACCTCGATCCGCCGGGTCTCCTCGACCGCGATGGCCGAGTCGCCGTTCGTGTACTCGGTGGTGAACCGGAACTGCCGGGGGCCGGGGTCGGCGCTCCCGCTCACCTGGGCGTCGAACGAGAAGTCGACGGACTCGCCCGCCGGGATCTCCGGGAGGGCGTACCGCCGCTCGCCGACCGTCACCCGGTCGCTCTGCGGGTCGGCGACGAGCACCGCGTCGTCGACGTCGAGCGGCCCCTCGTTGGTGAGCGTCCCGCTGACGCTCCCGGAGTAGCCGACCTCCAGGCTCCCCTCCACGCCGTCGATCGAGAACGACTGCTCGGAGATCGGCACCACGCCGGCCCGGGACGCGGGAGAGGTCTCGTCGATCCCGTCCGCGTCGCGGTAGTCGACGGTGGAGACGAGCGCGTACGCCCCGCCGCCGAAGTCGGGCGAGACCGTCGACTCGAACGTCACCGTTCGGTTCTCGCCGGGCGCCCAGTCGCCGACGAACGACTCGGCGCTCCCGTCGCTTCCGATGACGGCCTCGCTCCCGGTCGTCGTTCCGGTGACGACCGCGTCGCGAGCGACCTCGTCGCCGACGTTCCGCATGGTTGCGGTGACCTCGCCGCCCCCGCCGACCTGCGCCTCGGTGCCGGTCTCGACGATCGCGAAGCGCGCGCCGTCGTCGACGACGATCGTGACGTCGAACCGGTCGGTACCGCGCCGGTCCTTGTGGTCGTTGAACTCGGGGATGATCTCGAAGGTGTACCGGTAGCGGGCCGTCACCTCGACCTCGTAGGAGCCGTCCGGCACGTCGTCGGGGACCGTCACCTCGAGCGGGACCTGCACGGGGCTCGCGTCGGTCCGCACGTCGCCGACGACCGTCCGGCCGTCGCCGACCTCGATCGGCACGTCGCCGTCGTCGACCGAGAGCGTGAGTCCGCGCGCCGTCGTCACCCGCGGGTCGAGCTGGTTGCCGAACTCCATCTCGCCGGTGTTGAGGACGTCCAGCGTCACCGTCGATTCCGCGCCGCTCGGCACCGTCCGCTGGGAGGCGAACAGATCGAGCGCGGGCGAGCCGCGGATCTGGCGCTCCGTCGTCTGCGCGGCGATACCGCCGTCCGCCGTCGGACCGACCGCGGCGGTCCGCGCGCCGTCGACGTCCTGCCCGGCCGTGGAGGCCTGTCCGACCGGCGCCGCGGCCCCGGCGAACGCGGCGGCGCCGACGAGGGCCGTGACGGCGACGACCGCGAGAGCGAGCGCGCCCGCCCGCGCTGGCCGGCTCATCTCTCGCCTCCGCCGTTTCTCCCATCGACCGCGTGGGGGCGCCGAATCGGGGACCGACCGCCGGACGCGTCGCGTCGAGTCATACGGTCGTGTGGGTCGCTCCCGTGTTAAGCGTGTTGAATGAACGTTCAATCAAGAGCGTTTTGTGCGTGGCCGCGGTGGACTCACCATGCACGACCCGTTCGCGGAGCCCGCCGACACTCGCCAGGCCATCTTGGGGGCGGCGTTCCGCGCGCTCTGCGAGCACGGGTACGCCGACCTCACGATCAGCCGGATCGGCGAGGAGTTCGACAAGAGCCCGTCGCTCGTCTATCACCACTACGACGGGAAAGACGAGCTGCTCGTCGATCTCCTCGGGTTCCTGCTCGACGGGTTCGAGGCGTCGGTGTCGGCGGGCGAGTTCGACTTGACGCCCCACGAACGGCTCGACATCTACCTCTCGGCGACGACCGACCCCGGCTCCGTCGACGACGAGCACGCGCCGGACGCGCAGTTCCTGACCGTCATCGTCGAGCTCCGAGCGCAGGCCGCCAGCGACGGCGCCTACCGCGACCACTTCGACCGCAGCGACCGCGTGTTCGAGGCGTTCCTCGAACGGACCGTCCGCGAGGCGGCGGCGGAGATCGACGGCGGCACCGACGTCGACGCCGACCGCGACGGGGACGATTCGACCGATCCGCGCGGCGACGCGTCCGCGATACCCCCCATCGAGGTGGCCTCGACGCTTCAGACGCTCGCGACCGGGGGAATGCTCCGCTGGGCGACGACCGCCGACCGGGACTGGACCGACGACACCCGTCGCGGCGCCCGTCGATATCTGGAGGCGATGCTCCCGCGGGTCGACGTCGAGGGGTGAGCCTGGAGCGAAGCCGGGGCTGACCGGGAACGACCTCTCGGGGGATAGGTGGCCCGGGAACGAGGGGTCCGGCGGTCAGCGTTCGGTGACGCCTTCGACGTCCATCCGCGTGACCTCCTCTTCGAGCCACTCTTTCAGCCACTTCACGCGCTTGATGCGCTGGTGGGCGATGCTCTCGGCGCTGTCGGAGACAACGCGCTCGGTGTGGTCGTGGGCGCGCTGGAGGACCCGGTCGACCATCTTCGCGGCGTCCATGTGCGTGCGGGACTCGTACCCCATCCGCAGCAGCATCAGCACGGCGCCGTTGGCGCCGACCTTGTCCAGCACGTCGGCCTCGATCAGACACCGACTCTCCAGCGGCACGTCCGCCAGATCGCCCGTGTACGAGTGGTCGACGACCGCCCCGCACACCTCCTCGATGAACGACTCGGGGTAGTTGCCGCGGCTCTGGAGATACTCTCGGGCGACCCGCGCGCCGGCCTCGGCGTGCACGTCCTGTTCCGCCTCAAGCTTCGCGACGTCGTGGAACACCGCGGCCACGCGGACCACGTCGACGTCGGCGCCCTCCGCCTCGGCTATCTCGGTCGCGAGGTCGACGACGTTGACGATGTGGTTGAACCGGTACTCCGCGGAGTGCCAGGGGTACCAGCGCATCCGCCCGCCGTCCTCCTCGCTCTCGACGCTGGCCGCGAGGTAATCCCTCACAAACCCCATCATCTCCTCGAAGTCCTCGTCGCTCACCTCCGTTTCCTTAATCTCGACGCCCACGGAGACCACCCCGGGCGAAAAACTCGTGATTCATTACCGGTACCGAGGAGCGTTTCGTTCTTAGTCGTTACGACGGGGGGCGATCGGCTCCGCTCGGGCCCGACGCGTCGGCCGCCGGCGGTCTCGGCGCTCTGGCCGTCCGCGGACTCGCGGCGCGCTCGCGGCACCCCCGCACTCCGTCCGTGCCCCCGGAGGAAGTGACCCGCCGGGCGACGCGGCGAGGCTCTTAAGAACGGCCGGCGACGACCCGAACGTATGTGGCGCCCCTGGGGTGACGGCGAGAAGGCCCGCTTCCAGCGGGCCGCAGGGGTGAACATCTTCGGCAACGCGCTGAAGATCGCGGTCGTCGGCGCGACCGGACTGGCCTTCGGCAGCGTCGCGCTCCTCGCCGACGCCGCGCACTCGGTCGCCGACCTCGTCGCCAGCGCGGTCGTGTTCGTTTGGGGGGGCTCCCGGTACGACGCCGCCGACGAGACGCACCCGCACGGCCACCAGCGGATCGAGCCGCTGACGGCGCTGTTCGTCGGTGCGGTCATCGTCCTGCTCGGCGTGCTGCTGCTGCGGGAGTCCGTCTCGGAGTTCCTCGGATCGCCGGATATCACGGCCAGCCCGATCCTCGTCGCGGCGCTGCTGTTCGCGCTGATCGACATGTACCTCCTCTACCGGTACACGGAGCGCGTCAACGCGACCCTCGGGTCGACGGCGCTGACCGCGCTCGCGGCCGACTGTCTCAACGACATCTACACCACCGTCGCGGCGCTGTTCGGCGTGTTCGGCGCCCTGCTCGGGTTCCCCGTCCTCGACCCGGTCGCCGGCGCGCTGGTCAGCGTCCTCGTCGTCTACCAGGGCGTCGAGATCGGCCGCGAGAACGTCACCTACCTCGTCGGCGCGGCGCCCCCGGCCGGGGACCGCGAGCGGGTGACCGAGGCGCTCCGCGAGCACCCGGCCGTCGAAGGCGTCCACGACTTGACGGTGTATTACGACGGGACCGACCTGGAGGTCGAGGTCCACGTCGAGGTCGACGGCGGGATGACGCTCCGCGAGGCCCACGAGGTCGAGACGGCGCTCGTCACCGGCCTCCGCGACCTGGACGACGTCGGCGATGTCCACGTTCACCTCGACCCCTCCGGACTCGGCGAGTGGAAGGACGCCGAGGACGCCCCCGACGGGATCGACCTCGGTACCTGAGCCCCCGCAGGCGGGGACGACGACCGTGTGCGGCGCCGTCGGAGACGGAGCCGGCGCGATTCCCGACGGAACCGACGCGACTCCCGACGGAACCGACGCGACTCCCGACGGAACCGACGCGACTCCCGACGGAACCGACGCGACTCCCGACGGAGCAGACGCACTCTCGATCCGGGGAACCGGCGCGACTGATCGGCGAGGGGACGCATCCGACCGCGCTTCGGACCGCCCGTCCGAAACCGGAACGCGACTCGACCGTCGTGCGGGTTTTGCCCCTCGCGGCTCTACCGATCGCATGTTCGGACGCCGCTGGCTGGAGATGACGTGGCGCGACGGGCTGTTCTGCCACTGGCCGGTCGATCCGGCCGTCGTCGACGAGACGCTCCCCGAGCGGCTCACGGTCGCCACGCACGACGGAGACGCGTACCTCGGCGTCGTCGCCTTCGTGATGGATGACATCCGCCCGCGAGGCGTCCCCTTCGGGCTCTCGTTCCCGGAGCTCAACCTCAGGACGTACGTCGAGGGGCCGAGCGGCCCCGGCGTATATTTCTACAACCTCGACGCCGACGACCGCCTCGGCGTCGCGGTCGCCCGGCGGCTGTTCGCCCTGCCGTACTACCGCGCCGAGATGAGCGCGACCCGTCGAGACGACGGGGCCGTCCGGTTCCGGAGCCGTCGGACGCACCGGGGGGTCCCGGACGCCCGCTTCGACGCCACCTACGGTCCGGCGGGCGAGCCGTTCGCGGCCGAGCCGGGGTCGCTCGCGGCGTTCCTCCTCGAGAACTACCGCTTCTACGCGGACGGAAATCGCCTCTACCGCGGCGAGATCGCCCACGAGCCGTGGACGCTGCGAGAGGGAACCGCCGATCTCCGAGAGAACACGCTCTTCGGGGCGAACGGCTTCGAGCGCCCCGCGGGCGAGCCGCTCGTCCACTACGCGGAGCCGGTCGACGTGAGCGCGGACCGGCTCCGGCGGGCCTGAACTCGGAGTCTCGGCGCCACCCGAGAGGCCGCCGACCGGGGCGCTGACCGGGAGGCCACCGACGGCGGCGCCGACCGCGACGACGCTGACCGCGGCGCCGGCCCTCTACGGGAAGAGACCGCGGTACTCGTGGGCGCTCGCCGTGCGTTCGAGCGCGAGGGTGTACGCCGCGGTCCGGAGGTCCGGGAGCCCCTTCTCGTCGTACTGGTCGATCGTCTGGTCGAACGCCGTCCCGATGCGGCGTTCGAGCTCCGCGTTTACCGTCTCAAGCGGCCACGAGAACTCCTGAGCGTTCTGGACCCACTCCAAGTACGAGACGATGACGCCGCCGGCGTTCGCGAGGATGTCCGGCACCACTTGCACGTCGCGCTCGGTCAGCGCCTCGTCGGCGGCGACGGTCGTGGGCCCGTTCGCGGCCTCGACGATGGATGACGCGCGCAGGGAATCGACGTTGTCGGCGGTGATCACGCCCTCGACGGCGGCCGGGATCAGGACGTCGACGTCGAGCCTCAGCAGCTCGTCGTTGCCGATCGCGTCGGGGTCGTCCCAGCGCTCGCCGCCGTCGGTCGCTCGCCCGCTGTCCGGCGTCGCCCGCAGATCGCCGGCCACGTACTCCTCGATCAGCCCGCCGGCGCTCACGTGCGCGGCGAGCGCGCTCACGTCGAGCCCGTCGGGGTCGTAGGCGGCGCCGGTCACGTCGGAGGTGGCGACGATCCGGGCGCCGGCCTCGTCGAGGAGCCGGGCCGCGTTCGACCCGACGTTGCCGAACCCCTGGATCGCGACGGTCGCCTCCGAGAGGTCGCGGTCGAGGTACTCGAAGAGCCGCTCGGTGACGATGGAGACGCCGCGTCCCGTGGCCTCGACCCGTCCGGGCGTCCCGCCGACCTCCAGCGGCTTGCCGGTGACGACCTGCGGGACGGAGTGGCCCTCGTACATCGAGTAGGTGTCCATCATCCACGCCATCGTCTGCGGGTTCGTGTTCATGTCCGGCGCGGGCACGTCGGTCTCGGGGCCGATCATCCGCCGGATGCCCTCCGTGTACCGACGGGTGAGGCTCTCCAAGTCGTTCTGGGTGAGGTCCTTCGGCTCGCAGATCACGCCGCCCTTGGCGCCGCCGTACGGGAGGTCGACGAGCGCGGTCTTCCAGGTCATCCACCCCGCGAGCGCCTCGACCTCGCGCTGGCTGACGGTCGGATGGAACCGGACGCCGCCCTTGAACGGCCCGCGCGCGCTGTCGAACTGGCAGCGGTACCCCTCGAACACCTCGACCTCCCCCGAGTCGAGTTCGACCGGGAGGGTGACTTTGAGCGTCCGCTCGGGGTGTTTGAGCCGCTCGAAGACGCCGTGATCCACGTCGGCGTACTCCTCCGCGCGGTCCATCTGTGCCAGCATGTTCTCGAACGGATCGTCCGCCATATTCGGCCCGACTCGGGCCCGGGTGATATCGGTTTCGGCAATACTTGACCCCGGTAGAGAGTACCTCTCAAATGCGTCGAGAGCGCCCTCAGTGCGAGGACTATCACGGGCGTCTCCGGGGCCTGATGGCGACCCGTTTCGCCCGGACTTATACGTCGGCGCCGACAACGACGGCGTATGATACGCGGACACGCGGCGGGGGAGCCTCGATGACGGCACAGTTGCTGCATCCCCGGATTCGGATCGTGTGGATCCTCCGCGCGGTGATCGTCGCGGCGGTCTTCTCTCTCCCCTTCGCCGGCGGGTTCTACATCGGCCGCCTCCCGATGTGGGCGCCCTTCGCCGCCGGCGGCGTCGTCCTCGCGCTCGGCGTGGTCCACGCCGTGCTCAAGTACCGACGGTGGAGCTACGAGATCCGCGAGGACGCGCTGTACCTCGACCGCGGCGTGGTTACGCAGGTCCGGACGACGGTGCCGCTGGTGCGGATCCAACACGTAGACTCCCGGCGCGGCCCGGTCGAGCGCGGCGTCGGGCTCGCCTCCTGCGTCGTCTACACGGCCGGCTCCCGCGGCGCGGACGTCCGGATTCCGGGACTGACGCCGGACGGCGCGAGCGACCTCCGCGAGGAGCTGAAGCGACTGGCGATCCGCGCGGACGGGGAGGACGCGGTGTGAAGCTCGCGCCCCAGTCGGTCCCGTACCGCGCGCTCCAGAAGGTGTCGGGATTCGTCGTGGTCGCCTTCTTCGTCGCGAACAGCAACGACTGGGGGCTCCCGGCGGCGGCGGCGGCCGGCGGCGCGATCCTCATCGCGGCGCTCGCGTACGAGACCGCCTACTACCGGCGCTTCGACTACGAGCTCACGGCGGACACCCTCGACATTTCCTCCGGGGTCATCTCGCGGCGCGAGCGGGAGATCCCCTACCGCCGGATCCAGAACGTCGACGTGAGCCAGAGCGTGATCCAGCGGGCGATCGGGATCGCCGCGGTCGACTTGGAGACCGCCGGCGGCTCCTCCACTGAGGGGTCGATCCGCTTCGTCAAGCCGGCGGAAGCGACCCGGCTCCGCCGCGAGGTCCAGCGCCGCAAGTCCGGCTCGTCGGCCGGCGAGGCGAGCGCGACTGAGGGCAGCGCCGACGGCGCCGACCGCGACGCCGTCGGTCCGGCGGAAGAGGAGCTGTTCGCCATCTCGCCGGGAGAACTCGCCCTGGTCGGCGCACTGTCGTTCGACGGCCGGCTCATCGGTCTGCTCGTCTTTCTGAGCTCGGGATCGGTCCCGGTGCTCTCGGGCTTCATCCCCGAGGCGTCCGCCACCGCGCTCACCGCGACCGCCATCGTCGCAGTCGGCGGGCTGTTCCTCGTGTCGTGGATCCTCGGCGCGGGGGTCGCGTTCTCGAACTACTACGGTTTCCGCCTCTCGCGCGCCGGCGACGAGCTCAGGTACGAGCGCGGCCTGTTCCGGCGATACAGCGGCTCGATCCCGACCGAGAAGGTCCAGACGCTGACGGTCTCCGACAACCCGGCGAAGCGGGTGCTCGGGTACGCGAGCCTCTCGATCGAGACCGCCGGCTACGCCCCCGGCCAGTCCGGCGACGGGGGGAGTCAGGCGGCGGTCCCCATCGCGACGACGGACCGCGTCTACCGGCTCGCCCACGAGGTGGAGTCGTTCGGGACGCCGACGTTCTCCCGGCCGCCGAAGCGGATCCGGTGGCGCTACGTCTTCCGGTACGTCATCGCCGTCGCGGTCCTCGTCGGGGTCGCCTTCGCCGTCGACTGGTTCGTGACTCCGGACCTCCCGTGGTACGGCCCCGCCGTCCTCCTGCTTGCGGTGCCGCCGGCGGCGCACCTGAAGTGGAAGCACCGCGGCTACTGGCTCGGCGACGACCACCTGCTCACGCGCAACGGGTTCTGGAGCCGAACGGTGACCGTCGTCCCCTACTACCGGATCCAGACCGTCATCGACAGCCGGACGATATTCCAGCGCCGGTGGAACGTGGCGACGATCGTCGCCGACACCGCCGGGAGCAGCTCGTTCAGCGGCACGTCGGCGGCCGCCGTCGACTTCGAGCTCGACGAGGCGATCGAGCTCAGAGAGGCGTTACAGGAGCGGCTCCAGTCGGCGCTCACCACCCAGCGGGACCGCCGCGACCGCTTCGAGTGGTTCGAGGGCGACGTCGACGAGGCGGTCGAGGCGGGTCCCGACGACGACGCCGACGGGGTGGACGTCGCAGACGCCGAAGAGGCCGCCGGTGCCGGACGGGCCGGGGCTGGCAACGACGCCGACACCGGAGACGACGACGCCGCGACCGCGGGAGACGCCGGGATCCCCGACGCCGACCGAGATGCCGAACGCGGCGACACCCAGAGCGGGGATTCCTCCGACTCCGGCTCCGATGCCGACTCCGACCCCGTCGACGCCGAGGACGAACCCGAGATCCCCGACGACGGGGTGGTCCGGCCGGACTTCTCCACGACCGACCGCGACTACTCCGAGCCCGCGGAGCGGATCGACACCGGCGAGTACGCCGTCGACCGGTTCCCTTCGGACGCCGACGTGGCCCATCAGCGGGGCGGACGGAACGGAGAGGCCGACGAGGGGACGCCGGACGAGGAGACCGGCGAGGAGAGGACGTCGGACGAGGAGACCGGCGAGGAGAGGACGTCGGACGAGGAGACCGGCGAGGAGAGGACGTCGGATGGAGGGACGTCGAACCAGGAGAGCGCGGAGGATCCGGCCGAGAGCGACGGCGGATCCGCGGGCGACGAAAAGTAGCGAGGCGTCCGCGGCCGCCTACTCGTCGAGCAACTGCTGAGCGATGGTGTTCCGCAGGACCTCGCTCGTCCCTTCGTATATCTCCGAGAGCTTCGCGTCTCGGTAGAAGCGCTCGGCGGGGAAGTCCTTCGTGTAGCCGTAGCCGCCGTGGATCTGGATTCCCTCGTTCGCGACCTCGCGGGAGATCTCCGAGGCGTACAGCTTCGCCTGCGCGGCCTCTTTGATGTAGTCCTCGTCGCGCATCTTCAGGTCCGCGGCCTCGTGCATCAACAGCTCCGCGGCGCGGGCCTTCGTGTCCATGTCGGCGAGCTTGTGCTGGATCGCCTGGAAGTCGGCGATGGCGTGGTCGAACTGCTCCCGCTCCTGCGCGTACGACTTCGCCTCGTCGAGCGCGGCCCGCGCGATGCCGACGGACCGCGCCGCGATCGTGATCCGGCCGCCGTTCAGCGTCTTCAGCGCCTGCACGAACCCCTCCCCCTCCTCGCCGAGCCGCCGGTCCTCGGGGATCCACATGTCGTCGAAGCGGAGCTCGGCGGTCGGACACCCCTTATCGCCGAGCTTGTCCTCCGTCCCCTCCACCATGAACCCGTCGTCCTCCTCGGGGCGCACGACGAACGAGGAAATCCCCTTCCGGCCGGCGTCGGGGTCGGTCTTCGCGAACAGGGTGATCGTGTCGGCGACGGAGCCGTTCGAGATCCAGAGCTTCCCCCCGTCGACGACGTAGCCGTCGCCGTCGGGCTCGGCCGTGGTCATCATGGCTGGCACGTCCGAGCCGGCCTCGGCCTCAGAGAGCGCGAACGCCCCGACGTCCTCGCCCGTGTTCAAGGCGGTGAGGTACTCCTCCCTCTGTCGCTCGTCGCCGAACTCGTACAGCATGTTCCCCGCGAGCGACGTGTGGGCGGCGACGACGGTCCCGAGCCCGCCCGAGCCGCGCGAGATCTCGGCGAGGCCGATCGCGTAGCTGTGGTAGTCGAGCCCGGCGCCCTCGTACTCGACGGGGAACGGCATTCCCATGAGCCCGAGTTCGGCCATCTCGTCGATCAGGTCGGCCGGGAACTCGTCGGTCTCGTCGATCTCGGCGGCCCGTGGGACGACCTCCTCGTCGACGAATTCCGCGACCGTGTCGCGGATCTGACGCTGTTCCTCGGAGAGCGCGAAGTCCATGCCGTACACTCCCGCGCACGGCGACTTATCGGTTTCTACACGATCCTACACGGGGGCGAGGTTTCTCGCCGCCCTTCGGAGCGCAGTCGGTCGATCCCGTCCCTCGAACCCCGTCGGAATCGACGCCCGTCGGGGGTGCAGAGCCCGGCTCGTTCCACGAGGCTTTTTATGCGTTGTGCCGTAAGTGTCGGTAACCGAATGAGCGGACGAGCACACGGTCCCGCCGAGCCCGACCTTCCGTGGTGTCACGAGGCGGTTCAGGGCGTTTCTCGGACCTTCGCGCTGACGGTCGACGTGTTAGAGGAGCCGATGGCCTCGCAGATCTGCGTCGGGTACCTCCTCTGTCGAGTCGCCGACACCGTCGAGGACGCGGGTCACATCCCTCCCGAGGCGCAAAGCGACGTACTGCGCACCTACCGCGACGCCGTCGACCCGGGTTCGGACGTCGACATCGCCGAGTTCCGCGACGCCGTCGACGAGTGGCTCCCGGCGCCCGCCGAGCGCGACGAGGACTGGGAGGTCGTCGCCGAGGCCCCGACGATCGTGGCGACGTTCGAGGACCTCGATCCCGAGGCCCGCGAGGCCATCGTCCCGCCCGTGCTGGAGATGGTCGACGGGATGGCGATGTTCGTCGACCGCCACGCCACCGAGGGCGGGCTTCGCATCGACGACCGCGACGAGTTAGAGCAGTACTGCTACTACGCCGCCGGCACCGTCGGCAACCTCATCACGAACCTCCTCACCCGCGGCGACGTCGGCGAGGAGCGGGCGCGGCGCCTCCGCGACACCGCCGAGGAGTTCGGGCTCCTCCTCCAGCTCGTCAACGTCTCGAAGGACGTGTACGACGACTACACGGAGGAGAACAACGTCTACCTCCCCGCCGAGTGGCTGGCCGACGAGGGGGTCGAGCAGGAGCGCGTCGTCCACCCAGAGAACCGCGAGTCGTCGGCCCGCGTCGTCGGACGCACCGCCGAGTACGCCCGGTCGTTCCTCGACGACGCGCAGGCGTACCTGGAGACGATGCCCCTCTCGAACGGGAACACGATGGAGGCGTGGACCGTCCCGTACCTGCTCGCGGTCGGCACCCTCCGCGAGCTCAACTCCCGGCCCGAGGACGCGCTCACCGAGACCGGCGTGAAGGTCTCCAGACAGGAGGTGTTCGCGGTGATGTCCGTCGCCGGCGAGGTCGGCCGCGACTCGCTGGCCGACCTCCGGCGGACGATCGCCCGGACCCCGTTCCATCGGGCCGTCGAGCCCGCGGACTGACGGGTTCGGTCGTCCGATTCATATCTTTTCGGCCTCGTTGAAATCCCGGTAGCTGATAGGGGTCGCACGCCGAGTACAGCGGATCGACCCGGCGCCACGCTACCCGATAGGCGGCATCGACCGATCCGGAGCGGTGTTCTGAGACCGTGTTATCCCGTGTCTCCCTACTCTTCTCGTTCGTCTCGGACGGTAAGTCCGTCAATTTCCACACCTTCAGGGAGGTCTTCCTGTTCGATCCCGACGTACCAGACGTACGCTCGACTTCCGTCTTCGGCTATCGTTCTGAAGACGATCGTCTCTCTCTGCGCGAGGACAAACGAGTCGTACTCCTTGTTCCGGCGTTTCCACATTTGCCAAGCGGAGATGAACGAGCCGTCTGACCCGGCGAATACCTTTGACATTTCCCATCGTATACAATCAGTGAGCATACTCAAAGAAACTTCTATAATTGCAGGGCATCATCTGAGGCTTCACTACTCTCGGAATGCCGCGAGAGTTGAGAAACGACGGACCTGTCTCGACGGATCACGCCTGATCGCCTGTAGAGCGGTTCCGTCTAGGAGACGCGCCGTGTCTCTCGCACAGTTCCTGTGACCCCTCACCCACGAGGGATCTCGACATGGGCTTTTTTCGTCGCGGTCTCGATTATTTCACAGCCGCGCTCTCGCCCGCGAGACCGCCGGCACGCTGAGGCCGGTCGTCTCCGCCAGCGCCTCCGCCGCGCTCAGCAGCCACTCGGCGCGCTCGATCCGCGAGTCGAGGTCGCCCGGGCCGATCCGGTACGCGTCCACGAGCTCCTCGACGGCGGCGCCGCCGATCCACTCGTCGAGGATCCGCGCGGTCTTCACCGACTCCAGCCACTCCTCGAAGTCGTCGGTCTCGCCCATCGCCGTGGTCAGCTGACCCGCGTTCGCCCGGGCGAAGCGGTATATCTCGGCGCGCTCCTCGTTGCCGAGGTAGGTGTCCTGCATGTCGGGCGTGTCGCAGATCACCTCGAAGACGGTGAGCGTCGTCGCGCTCGCCATCTCGGCGGCCGTCCGGAGGCCGGCGACGATCCGCTCGCCGGTCTCCGGTCTGACGTACTGCTTCGAGGTGGTCTCGCCGACGGGCGTCGCGACCAGCCGGTAGGCGTCGACGCCGCCGGTCTCCCGGCGGACCATCCCGGCCGCGACGAGGTCGTCGACGGCGACCGCGACGGCGTCCGCGAGGCCGCCGGCGCCCGCCTCCCGCGCGTAGAAGGTGCCCTCGAAGACGCCGAGTATCTCCTCTTCCGTCTCGGCGAAGCCGGTCGCGATCGCGGAGAGGACGTGCGTCCGGAGCGACGCGGGGTCGGCGAGCTTCGACTCGACGGCCTCGGGCTCGCCCTCCACGTAGCGCTCGACGAGCTCGGCCTCGGTGTCCTCGTCGCCGACGAGCACCGCCTCGCCGTGCGGGTCGAGCCCGGGGCGGCCCGCGCGGCCGCACATCTGGTGGACCTCCAGCGTCGGGAGCCACTCCATCGCCGAGCCGGCGTAGCGCTTCTGGTCGCGGACCACGACGCGCCGCGCGGGGACGTTGACTCCGGCCGCGAGCGTCGGCGTCGCGCAGATGCAGGCGGCGTCGCGGTCGCGGAACGCCGCCTCCACGACGGACCGGTGCCCGGAGCGGAGCCCGGCGTGGTGGAAGGCCACGCCCGACCGGAGGCAGTCGGCGAGCTGTCGGCCGGTGACCGTGCCGTCGACGGCCTCGACCTCGTCGGCGGCGGTCTCGGCGGCCGACCCGATCCCCATCTCGCCCGCGAGGCCGTCCTCGGCGAGCCGCTCCGCCAGCGCGACCGCCTCGGTCCGCGACCGGACGAAGGCGAGGCACTGCCCGCCGTCGGCGACGGTGTCGGCGACGAGGGCGGCCGTGACCTCGGTGTCGTCGAGGCCGTCGTCGTCGTCACCGTCGGTCTCGGGGTCCGACTCGTCCGCGACAGCGACGTCGATCGCCGTCCCGTCGTCGAAGTCGACGTGCCCGCCGACGGCGACGCCGGTCCGGAGGTCGACGGGGCGCCAGTCGGACTCGACGAGCGTCGCGTCCAGCCACCCGGCGATCGCCTCCGGGTTGTCGACGGTGGCCGAGAGCGCGACGACCTGCACGTCGGGGTTCCGGCGGCGGAGCGTCGCGAGCGTCACTTCGAGGGTCGGGCCGCGTCGCTCGGCGCCGAGGAGGTGGACCTCGTCGACGACGACGCAGGCGAGCTCGTCGACCCAGCCGGCGCCGTTCCGGATCGCCGAGTCGACCTTCTCGCTGGTCGCGACGACGACGTCGTTGCCGGCGAGCGCCTCGCCCGTGGAGATGCCGACGTCGACGCCGGGGAGCGACGCGAACGCCTCGTACTTCTCGCGGGCGAGCGCGCGGAGCGGACAGACGTACAGCCCCGGGCCGTCCGCGGTCAACAGCCCGAGTTCGGCGACGAACGTCTTCCCGGAGGCCGTGGGGATCGCGGCGACGACGTTCGCGCCGTCGCAGACGCCGGCGTCGACGGCGGCCGCCTGCGGCGGGTACAGCTCGCGGATCCCCCGCTCGGCGAAGTGGTCGACGTACGGCTCGGCGAGCGGGAGGTCGCTGACGCGCATTCGGTCGTCGGTTCGGCCGGACCGTATTTAAACAGTCGGCGGGGCGGAAGCGGAGCCGCGTTTCGGTTCCGGACGCCGGTCGCGTCGCGTTCCGAGCCGCCTCGGGCCGTCAGTTCCCGTCGTCGAAGTCCTGAAACAGCTTCTCGAAGTCGTCTTCGTCCTCGGTGACCGCCTCCAGCGACTCGTCGGCCCGCGACCGGAGCTCGTTGATGCGGTCGGTGAGTCGCTGATACTCGTCGTTGTCGGCGAGTTCCGTGGCGCTCTTCTCCGTCTCCAACATCGCCTTCTTGGAGGTCAGCGAGAACAGCTCCTGCATCTCCGTGTCGTACTCTCCCCGTCGCAACAGCCCCGCGACCGTCTCCCTGAGGGTGTCGCTGGTGACGGGTTTCACGAGGTAGTCGTCGAACCCCATCTTCAGGATGTCGAAGTCGGGCTCGACGGCGGTGACCATCGCGACCCGGCAGTCGATGCCGCGCTCGCGGACGGCAGACAGCACCTCGTCGCCCGAGAGCCCCGGCATCCGCCTGTCCAACAGGATCGTATCGACATCGTCGTCGACTTCGTCGAGGTTCTCCAGCGCTTCCTGGCCGCCGTACGCGGTTCGAACGCGATACTCGTCGCCGAGCCACGCGGCGTACAGGTCGGCCAGATCTGGTTCGTCCTCGACCACGAGGACCAGCGGCGGTTGCTCACTCATGGATTCTCGGAGCGACGACGTGTTCGCTCACACGTTTGGTCTCTTCGCGGACTATATTAAAATACCTCTTCGGGACCACGCCGCCGCTATCGAACGCCGTCGGACCGTGGGCCGACCGTCGGCCGATCCGGCGAGCGATCACTCGTTCGGGCTGTAGTTCGGCGCCTCGTCGGTGATCATCACGTCGTGCGGGTGGCCCTCGGTCTGCCCGGCGCTGGAGACGCGGACGAACTCGGCTCGCTCGTGCAGCTCGGGGACGGTCGCGGCGCCGACGTACCCCATGCCGGAGCAGATCCCCCCGGTGAGCTGGTGGAGCTCCGAGGCGAGGCTCCCCTTGTACGGCGTCGCGGCCTCGACGCCCTCGGGCACGAACTCCTCGTCTTCGTCCTCCTCCTTGAGATAGCGGTCGCCGCCGCCGGACTTCATCGCGCCGACGGAGCCCATCCCGCGGTACTGCTTGTACTTCTTCCCCTGCATCGTGATGACGCGCCCGGGCGCCTCGTCGGTGCCGGCGAAGTACGAGCCGAGCATCACGGCGTTCGCGCCCGCGGCCAGCGCCTTGATCGCGTCGCCGGAGTAGCGGATCCCGCCGTCAGCGATCACCGGGACGCCTTGCTGGGACGCCACGTCCGCGACCTCCGAGACCGCGGTCATCTGCGGCATCCCGGCGCCGCTCACGACGCGCGTGGTGCAGATCGACCCCGGCCCGATCCCCACCTTCAGCCCGTCGGCGAAGTCGACGGCGGCCTCGGCGGCCTCGCGAGTCCCGACGTTGCCGACGACGACGTCGGCGTCGACGGTCTCTTTGATCGCGCGGGCGGAGTCGAGCACGTTGAGGTTGTGGGCGTGCGCGCAGTCGATGAAGATCACGTCGACGTCGGCCTCGTCGGCCGCGATCGCGCGTTCCTCCTCGAAGGGGCCGACGGCGACGCCGGCCAACAGGCGGCCCCTGTCGTCGCGGGCGGCCTCCTCGTGCTCGCGGCGCTGGAGGATGCCCTGCATGGTGATGAGCCCGACGAGGCGGTCTTCGCCGTCGACGATCGGGACGCGCTCGATCTTGTGGTCGTACATCAGTTCGAGCGCCTCGCGCGCGTCGACGTCCTCCGACGCGGTGATGACCTCGTCCGTCATCGCCTCGCTGACGGCGTCGTCCTCGCCGACCTCCAGGTAGGGGCGGATGTCCGTCCCGGAGATGATGCCGAGGACGGCGTCCTCCGCGTCGACGACCGGGGCGCCGGAGACGCCCTGTCGCTCCATCACGGCGTCGGCCTCGCGGACGGTGTCGTCGGGCGAGACCGTCACGACGTTCTCGCGGCGGATGACGAGCTCGTGGGCGCGCTTGACGCGCTCGACCTCGGCGGCCGTCTCCTCGACGGTCATGTTGCGGTGCAGGACGCCGAGGCCGCCCTCCCGGGCCATCGCGATCGCCAGGTCGCTCTCGGTGACGGTGTCCATCGCCGCCGAGAGGACCGGCACGGTGAGTTCGACGTTCTTCGAGACGCGCGCGGAGAGGTCGGCGTCGTCGGGCTCTACCCGGCTCTCCTTGGGGCGGAGGAGCACGTCGTCGAACGTCAGCGCTTCCGGCACGTCGAGCTTCGCAGAGAATCGACCGGAGTTGGTCTCCATATAAACCGTCGTGAGTGCCGCATCAAAAACGTTGCGAGTCCGCACGGACGTGCACCTCATTCTCATTCGAGTTCTATATATATGCACGGGCGTGGATCATATCGCGCGCGGCGGAGCCGATATCGAACCTGACCGGCACGGGTGCTCGTCAGGCGTTCGGCGCGAGTGCCAGCCTCGCGCTCGACACGGACGAGGCGCCTGCGACCTCCCTTCGATCACCCGCACTCGGCTCTCGCCTTCGATCACCCGCCCTCGGCTCTCGCGTGTCACAGTTCGACAGGCACGTCCGCGAGCCGTCTCCCACGGATCGGCGCTCTAACGCCGGCGCCGTCGACGGATCGCCGGCGAAATCCGGGATTCGTCACCGGTTCGTACCCGCCTTTTTAAATGAGATACAGCGATCGTCCGTGTCGTGCGGACAGGTCTCACACAACCTTTAACGCAACCGAAACGCGTATATAGAGTATGGACTCCGACAGTCCCGTGAACGCGCGCACCGCCGGCCAGCCGATCCGCACCCTCGGCGCCTCCTTTACAGCCGGCAATCCGCGCAAACTCTTTACATGGGCTGGTCGGGCCGCTCGCGGCTTCGACTCCGCACGCCGGGCCCTCGGCTATCGCGGGTCGTCTGCTTCCCACCGTGTACCCGTCGGTCAGGGACATCGCCCCTGAATGAGCGTTTCACGCCACCCGATAGCGCTCCGCTTAGAGCGGCAGGTGGGCAGCGCGACGAAGCTGCTCGCGACCGTCATGGTGCTGCCGCTGATCGACGGCATCTTCCCGGCGTTAGTCATCGCCGGCGTGTTGGGCACCGCCACCGGCGTCGTCGAGACCGGGATCCTCATCTTCGGCGGGTCGGCCACCGCGGCCGTGATCCTCGCCGAAATGGACGGGAGCCGCCGGGAGATGGCGACCTCCGTGCTGTTGATCGGCGCGGTGGTCGTTCCCATCGCGGCGATCGAGGCGGCGTTCGCGCCGACGTTCAAGGCGTTCCTCGACCTCCACGTCTTCGAGCGGTTCGCGGGGCTGGTGATCCTCACGATCGCCGCCAAGACCGCGAGCTCGGAGATCGGCGAGTACCTCCCGAGCCCGGGCGTCATCATCGCGCTCGGGTTCGTCGCGAGCTTCGACCCTGCCGGCTTCGCCGTGCGCCCGGGCGAGATGACCTCGCCGGAGTACGTCGTTAACGGCGCCGCCGCGGCGGGCGTCGGCGTCTCGTTCGCCCTCGCGGTCGCGCTGCTGTCGCCGCACCTCCGGGGCCGCGTCGACATCGACCGCTTCCGGTTCGGCTCGGCGGTCGCGCTCGGCGTGCTCGCGCTCCCGATCCTGCTCGGTCCGTTCGACCTGATGCAGACCGAGGCGCCCATCGCGCTGGCCGTCCTCGCCGTCACCACGCTGTTCGCGTACGACCCGAACGCCGGTCCCGTCGCGGACTCCGGGGACGACTCGCCGGGCGACGAGGACGGGCCGGGCGACGGTCCCCGCGACGGCGACGACGAAGACGCCGACGAGGAGGGAGGCTCCGACGAGGCGCCCGCGGACGGAGATCCCGCGCCGACCGACCCGCCGCTCGACGCCCCGCCGGACGCGCCCGGACCGATCGTGGACGACGACGTGGCGGTGCTGGCCAACGGCGGCGACCGCGACGCGGGCGACGACGAGTCGGACCCGTTCACCGACGACGACTCCCGGGCGCCCTGGCTGTAGGCGTCGCGTCGCGATCGGCGGCTCCCCACACCGGCGTGTCGCCGGGGTTTAGGTGCTCCGCCGTCTACGCGACGTATGTCCAATCGCGTCGTGCAGGGCCGAATGGTGACGCCCGAGAAGCTCGCGGAGCTGGTCGAAGGCGAGTCGGTGCTCGAAGCCGAGTCCATCGCGGACGCCGAGCGGGACTGCCCCGAGTGCGGCGGCGACGTCATCACCGTCGGCTACATGCCGAGCGTCACCGAGTTCGTCACCGGGTTCAAATGCCAGGAGTGCGACTGGAGCGACGACGACCGCTGAGGCTATCGCCGGGAACAACTGTCGGACCTCGCTCGGTAACGGCGCCGCTCGCGTCGCCCTGTCGTCACTCGATCGCTCGCGTCGCCCTGTCGTCACTCGATCGCTCGCGTCGCCCTGTCGTCACCCGATCGCTCGCGATCGAAACCCCTTTATCCGCGTTTCGGCAACCACCTAACGCGATACCGCGTGGGGCTGTGGCCAAGCCAGGCATGGCGACTGACTCCAGAGGTTCGCGCCCGGGACGACACTCCAGACTGATATACCGAGCGGGCGACTGATCATCGCTCGCGTTGACGACCCTCTGGAGTTCCGAGGCGCACCGGAGATATCAGTCGATCGGGGGTTCAAATCCCTCCGGCCCCATAACGGTCTTCACGCTACCGTATCACCTCTAGTAGCAACTATTGCACCTCCTCCAAGATCGGTACTCCGGCCCGGTCGCTCACGGGCGCCCGTACCCACTCTGATCGACCTCGAAGTCGATGACCCGATAGAGACGAGGGGAATCCACCGCACCAACGCCTACCGCGTCACCGTCGCGGCCGCGAGCTACGTTCACGAAGTAGAGACAGTCTCCATGATGCACACGAAAGAAAGGGGTTCATTCGGTGGCATCGACTTGGCTCACAGGCCGGTCTGAATCCCGGAATCGAAGGGCTCGCACGCCTCGAAGTGTCCCTCCTCGCGGACCTCCCGGCGTACCACGTCTCGACGACGGTTGCGAGCGAACAGCGGGACCGGAGATCGGTCGGCTGTTCGCCGTGATCCTCGCCCCGTCGGGGGAACGTTTAACCACGGGCTCTGTCGAAGTGGGTGGTATGGTCCGAACCCCCGTCAGTGGAGGCCGTTGACCGTGGCGGGAACCGTCTTCTGGGCGCTCGTTGTGCTGGCGACGCTCACCAGCCTCGCCACGGCGTGGGCGCTCGGCGCCAACAGCAACTCGCCGCCGTTCGCCCCGGCGATCGGCGCCAACGCCATCTCGACGATGCGGGCGGCCTTCCTCATCGGTATCCTCGCCGCGCTCGGCGCGCTCACGCAGGGCGGGGCGATCTCCGAGACGGTCGGGGCGGGGCTCATCAACGGCGTCCAGATAACGTCGCTGGCGGCGACGGCGGGACTGCTGACCGCGACCGGGTTCATGGCCTTCGGCGTCTACACCGGCTACCCGGTCCCGGCGGCGTTCGCGACGACGGGAGCGATGGTCGGCGTCGGGCTCTCGCTCGGCGGCGACCCCGCCATAGACACCTACCGCCGCATCGGCATCTTCTGGTTGCTCGTCCCTCCCGTTTCGGGCGGGCTCGCCTATCTCACCGCCACCGTTCTCCGCCGCGACGACATCCCGGAGACGGTCGGCGTCCCGTTGCTCGCGGCGGTCGTCGGCGGCATCGTCGCCAACGTGCAGTTGGGCGTCATCCCGTCGCCGCCCGACGCGAGCCAGAGCTCCGTCGCGGGATTCATCGCGCGGCGGGTCGAGACGCCGACGGTCGCCGACGTCGACCCCGTGGTGGTGCTCGTCACGCTGGCGGCCGCCGCGGCGTGGTTCCTGGCCATACGGCGGCGGACTCAGGCGTCGGTCGAGGGCGGCATCCGGACGTTCCTCATCGTCCTCGGGAGCGTCGTCGCCTTCTCCAGCGGCGGCAGTCAGGTCGGGCTGGCGACCGGACCGCTCGAGAACCTCTACGGGGTCGAACTCGGGCTCCCCGGTATCGTCCTGCTCGCCCTCGGCGCGACCGGCATCCTCGCGGGCGCTTGGATGGGGGCGCCAAAGCTGCTCCAAGCGACCTCCCGCGAGTACGCGCAGCTGGGGGTCCGGCGCTCGATCGCCGCGCTGGTTCCGGGTTTCATCATCGCGCAGCTGGCCATCGCGCTGGGAATACCGATCTCGTTCAACAACATCATCATCTCCGGCGTCATCGGCGGGGGGCTCGCCGGCGGCTCGGCGGGCGTCTCCCGTCGGAAGATCGGCGTGACCCTCGCGTTTTGGCTCATTACGCTCGTCGCCTCCATCGCGATCGGATTCGGGCTCTACAAGGCCTTCGCCGCGGTTCTCGGCGGGTGACGGCCCGAATCAGCGAACGACGGTCACGGTGACGGGGGCCTCGGCGACGACGCTGGTGGCCACGGTTCCGAGCACCCGGCGTGCGATACTTCCCCGCTCGTCGGCGTGCCCGCCCATCACCACGTGGTCGACGTCGTGAGCGTCGACGTATTCGAGAATGACCCCGGCCGGGTCGCCGCTCTCTACCGCCGAGTCGATCTCTCGATCGACCTCCGCGGCCCGGGCTCTCGCCCGTTCGACGATGCGATCGGCCCGTTCGCGCGCGGCCTCATGACGCTCCTCGCCGGGCTCGAGGACGCCGCCCTCGCTCATCGCCGCGTCGATCGGGGTCACCACGTTCAGGACGGTCACCCGGCAGTCGAAGAGGTCGAGCGCCCGCGTGAGCGCCTCGTCGGCCAGCGGCGACCCGTCCAGCGGGACGAGGACGTGAGACGGCGGCATACGTCGTGTCGGACCCGCCCGCACATAGTAACGGTGGTCGTTCTACGCGCGTCCCCGGCCGCCCGCCGCGAGCCGATGACGGGAGCGACCCGCGCCCGTCACCCCCCGTCGGGGTCGTAGATATCGGGGTCCTGCTCGCCCTGCACCTCGAGCACGCCGAGGAGTCCCTTGCGGGCCACGCGGGTCAGCGAGTGGTCGACGATCTTGATCGGACCGGGGACGGGGGTCCTGATCTCCGCGGCGGTGACAGTGCCGGGCGCGACCGGCGTCGTCTCGACGTAGCGCGCGGGGTCCGAGACGAGGTCTCCGTCGCGGTAGAGCTTGTCCCAGACGTTGCCGATGGCGTGCCACGAGCTGCTCAGGTTCGGCCCACCGTTGGACAGGAAGAGCCGGACGCGCTCGTCCTGCTCGACCTGGACCCGGCCGTATCCGTCCTTCGTGAACGCGTACGCCTCGCCGTTGAACGCCATGTAGGTCGGGTCCTCCTCCTTGGCGGCGTCTACGCTCCACTCGTGGTGGCCTTCTTGACCGGTCTCCCCGTTCGTGTACAGCTCGTGCTGGCCGAAGTAGAGCTCGCGGTCGACTTCCGGCAGCCCGTCTTTCGGCTCGACGAGGATGGCGCCGAACATGCCGGCGCTGATGTGGTGGTCCATGTTCGGGACCGCACAGTGGTAGATGTGGACGCCGGGGTAGGTGGCTTTGTACCGGATGCTGGCCTCCTCGCCGGGCGCGATGGTGGTGTGGTCCGCGCCGCCGCCGGGCCCGTACACCGCGTGGAAGTCCATGTTGTGCGGCAGCCCGCTGTCCTCGGGGTTCTTCAGGGTGAAATTTACCGTGTCGCCGCGGCGGACGCGGACCATCGGGCCGGGCACCCGCCCGTCGAAGGTCATGTAGTCGAAGGTGACGCCGGGCTCGATCTCGGCGGTCACCTCCTGCGTCTCCATCGTCACGTCGTGCGTGCGCGGCTCGTCCCAGTCGACGGGGTCGGGAACGTCGGTCGGATCCGCGGCGATGCGGTCCGCGTCGACCTCTGCGGCCGGATCGAGCGAGGCCGACTCGCCCGATGGGTCCCCGTCGGCCGCGTCCTTCGTGGGTGGCGCGATGGCGTCGGTATCGCCGCCACCGAGGCAGCCCGCGAACACGGCCGCGGCGCCGATACCCGCCGTCTTCAGAAACGCACGCCGTTCGATATGTGAATGTCGGGACATTAGGTCTCTCCGGTTGGTGTTTGGTGAAGAACGACCGTATAAGTGCAGAGATGTTCTCATCTCGCGGGCGAATAGCTGAACATCATCGCTGGTTTTCACTTAAAGGGCGTCGCGGCTCCCGACGAGTATCCGACGCCGCCGGATCCGCGTGTGACGGCGAGCGGACGACGCGTCGCGACCCCGACGCGAAGCGGACCGCGGCGCGAAGCGGACCGCGACGCGAACCGGACCGCGGCGAAACGGCAGTCGCACTCACCGCGTCGCCGCTTCGTCGTCGTCGATCTGCGGGGGTAGGTCCTCGATGAGCCGCCTGACCGCGACCTCCTCGGCGCGGTGGAGCGCCTCGCTGCAGGTGGACGTCGCGAGCCCGACGCGGTCGGCCAGCTCGGTGAGCGAGCAGGTCCGCGGCGTGTCGTAGTACCCCTCCTCCATCGCGCGGAGGAGCAGCTCCTGCTGGGTCTCGGTCAGCAGCCGACTCGCCTGTGGCCGCTCCCTGACGTGCTTGACGCGGAAGTCGAGCCCGAGTTCGCCGAACTGCCGGCCCAGCTCCGAGATCCGGTCGGTGGCTCCGGTGATGTCGACGACCGCGTCGCCGTCGCTGATCTCGACCGGCATCTCGATGGGGATTCCGGACCGCTTCGCCGCGAGAAGCAGCAACGGCGCCGAGGTCTCGAACTGCACCGTCGCCTCGTTGTCGGCTTGGTTCATCACCGTCGCTTCGGTGATCGACGGGTGCGACTCCATGGCGTCGAGGACCGCCTCGACGTCAGGGGCGGTTATCCACACGAGCGCGAACCCCGGACCCTCGCCCGGGAGCGCGGCGATCACCCGCAGCGTCGCTTCCGGGAACGCGCGGGAGACGTCTGCGGCCCACGGTCCATCGGGCAGTTCGACGACGAGGCGTGCTTGTGCCATTGGTCTTCTCGGTGGGTGATTCCGGGTCGGTGGTGAGGCGGTCCGGCCGAAGACAACCGGACGCGACTTCCGGGGGGTCGGATCGCGTCACGGACGCGGAAGCGACCGGTTCCCCTCCGACCGCCGCGACGCGAGTGTGACGCGTCGTCAGTCGATCCCGCATCGGCCGTCGTCGGACGACTGTACGTACGACTCGGGTGAAAAGGGGATATCGGGCGTTCTTGAGGCGTGGTACCGTCGACCGAATTGTTCGGCCGTCTCTTTATCCCCCGCATCGGCGCGGCCCGACCTCGTCCCCGCGGCCCCCTCGTCGGACCGGACGACGATCGGAACGGTATCGCGTTCGTCCGCTTCGCCGGCTTCGACCCGAACACGTTCGCGGACACTGACTCCCGCGTCGGCGAGCGAGTTCCGGTGATGAGACGCTGTCGGCTCTGTGACCTCCCGACCTCGGACCCGCCCGTCAGCGCGGCCGGCGTCGACGGCGAGTTCTGCTGCCGCGGCTGTCTGGAGGTGGCCCGCCGGCTCGACGACGTCGACGACGCCGAGACGGAGACGGACGAGATCGGGGACGCACCGACGGAGCGAGACCGAGCGACGACCGAGGGGACGTACCCGTCGGGGGCGAGCGAGGCGTATCTGGCGGTCGACGGGATGCACTGTACGACCTGCGAGACGTTCCTCGGACTCCGCGGCGACGACCGCCGGGGGGTCCACGCGGTGGAGGCCAACTACGGCACCGAGACCGCCCGGGTCGTCTACGATCCGGAGGCGATCGACCGGGAAGAGCTCCCGGCGGCGCTCTCGGGGTACGGGTACGCGCTCCGGTTCCGCGAGGGGACGCCGACGGGGACCGGGGACGAGACGCACGCCGCCGACGGTCCGGCGGGGGGCCGTCCGGACGACCGGACGGTCGAGCGGCTCGCGGTCGGCGGGTTCCTCACGATGCTGATCATGCCGTGGTACGTCCTGTCGCTGTACCCGAGCTACCTCGGCGTGGAGACGAACGTCCTCGCCATCGACACGACCACGTCGGTGGGCCGGTACCTCCCGCTGGCGTTCATCGCGGTCCTGACGACCGTCCTGTTGGCGTCCACGGGCGCGCCGCTCCTGCGGGGCGCGTACGTGAGCGTCCGGGCGCGGCGACCCAACATGGACCTCCTCGTCGCGGTCGCCGCGCTGTCCGCGTACGCGTACAGCACGCTGACGCTCGCGACCGGCGGCACGCACCTCTACTACGACGTCACGGTCGCCGTCGTGATGGTCGTCTCGGTCGGCCGGTACTACGAGCGGCGGGTCCGATCGCGGGCGAACGACCTGCTCGAGACCGTCACGGCCGCCCGCGTCGAGTCGGCGACGCGGCTGACCGACGCGGGATCGGAGACCGTCCCGATCGCAGACCTGGAACCGGGCGACCGAGTCCGGGTCGCGCCAGGCGAGCGCGTGCCGATCGACGGCACCGTGACCGAGGGGACCGTCGACGTCGACGAGTCCGTGATCACCGGGGAGTCGCTCCCGGTGCGGAAGGAGCCCGGGGATCCCGTGATCGGCGGCGCGACTCTCCTCGGTGACGTCGGCGACGGGCGCGGTCCCGACGGCGCGGTCGTGATGCGAGTCGGCGAGGACGCGGAGAGCACCGCGGACCGCCTCGCCGCCGCCCTCTGGGAGGTTCAGACCGACGCGCCGGGCGTCCAGCGGTTCGTCGACGCGCTCGCGACGATATTCGTTCCGACCGTGTTAACGCTCGGGCTGCTCGTCGCCGGCTGGGGGCTCGCGACCGGCGAGACGGTCGCGGCCGCGATGCTCGCCGGCCTGACCGTCCTCGTCGTCTCCTGTCCGTGCGCCATGGGGCTCGCGACCCCGCTCGCGGTCTCCGGCGGGCTCCGCGACGCGCTCGCTCGCGGCGTGGTCGTCACCGATTCGTCGGTGTTCGAAGTCGCCCGAGAGGCCGAGACGATCGTGTTCGACAAGACCGGGACCCTCACCGCGGGGGAGATGCGCGTCGCCGCCACGTACGGCGACGACCGGACGCTTCGGCTCGCCGCCGCGCTCGAGCGCCGCGCCGACCACCCCGTCGCGGACGCGATCCGCGATGCGGCGACCGATGATCGGCTCCCGATCGAGGACGGACCGCTGACCGACGGCGGCCTCGAGGGGACGACGGTCGAGTCGTTCGCCCGCCACCCCGGTGCGGGGATCTCGGGCGAAGTCGTCGCCGGCGACGGCCGCGCGTCCGACCGCCGAACGACCGGCACGCGAGTCGTCGCCGGGACCCTCGATCTGGTCGAGCGCGAGTGCGGTCCCGCCTCCGACGACCTGCGGGACCGCGTCGATGTCGTCGCGGATCGGGGCGCGCTGCCGGTCGCCGTGGGATGGAACGGCGCGGCTCGCGGGGTGATCGCCGTCGAGGACCGCGACCGGGAGGGCTGGGACGAGGCGCTCGCGGCGTTCGCAGACAGGGAGGTGGTCGTCCTGACCGGCGACGACGGTCCGCGGGCCGACCGGTTCCGAAACCACCACGCGGTGGACGAGGTCTTCGCCGGCGTCCCGCCGGACGGGAAACTCGAGGCCGTCCGCGGGTTCACCGCCGCCGGCACTACCGTGATGGTCGGCGACGGGACGAACGACGCGCCGGCGCTCGCGGCGGCCGATCTCGGTATCGCGATGGGCGACGGGACGGCCCGCGCCGTCGAGGCCGCGGACGCCGTGATAACCGGCGAGGACCTGCGCGCGGTCGAGACCGTCTTCGCCCTCGCGGCCGGGACCCGCCGACGGATCCGGGAGAACGTGGCGTGGGCGCTGTGTTACAACGCGGTGGCCGTCCCGCTCGCGATCGCGGGGGTGCTCAACCCCTTCTTCGCCGCCCTCGCGATGGCCGCCAGCAGCGGGATCGTCGTGACGAACTCGACGCGGTCGGTGCTGCGGGAGTGACGACGCCCCCGTCAGACCGTCCGGATGAACCGGCGGAGGGTCTCGCCGTTCGAGTCGCGGAGTTCGATCACGAACTGCGCCCCTGAGGGCCCGTCGGAAAGCGCGGCGCGGGGCGCCGAAACCGCGTACGGCGGCTCGTCGCTGCGGTCGATCTCTTCGCCGCCGGCGAGGAGCACGACGTGGTCGACGCCATCGGACGCCTCGAGCTCGCAGGTGATCGGGTCGCCGTCGGTCTCACAGACCAGCTCCGCGGTCACGTCACCCCCGTCGGCTCCGAAACCGGACGAGAAGTCGAGCAGCATCACGCCCGGCCCGAGGGTTCCCACGACCGCGACGATCACGAGGAACGTCGCGAAGTTGATCTTCGACCCGTGGCGGACGATCCGTCGCACGGTCGGGTTCTCGGCGGTGCGCCGCAGGCGGATCACGGCCGGAACGACGAGCACGTGGGTGAGCGGTCCCCACGCGATCAGGACGAAGCCGTAGGCGATCGCGTACCGAAGCGCGGTCGCGTCTATCCAGTACGCCGTCAGGACGTTCCCACCCATCCACAGGAAGAGCCCGAGGAAGACGAGCGCGCCGCTCTTGAGCCAGCGCCAGACGGGCGTGTTCGCGTAGTAGACGCTCAGGAGGTCACGCCATGCTTGACGAACGATACCGCCGAGCCGCATTCGTGAATTTGTCTTCGAAGCGTCAGTCATTCGTTTAGTTTCGTATCAGTGGTCGGTCGTCGGTTCGGGTAGTCGCCCGCCGCGGGTCGGAAAACCGGAGCGATGAGCGCTCCGCGGGCCGGTTGGACGTCGGCCGGCGCCTACGCGCCGATCGCCCACAGCTGGGTCAGCAGGTACCAGTTCAGCACGTAGACCGCGGCGAAGACGCCGAGGAAGATCAGACAGAGCGTGAACGTCCCGCGGAGCTCGACCGCGTGGATCGCCTCACCGCCGTCGGCGTGGAGTCCCCCCTCGGGGAGCATGCCGCCGTCGTCGCCGGCGGCGAGCCGGTCGCCGAACAGCAGCGAGCCGACCGAGACGCCGACGAACAGGACGCCGGAGAGGATCGCCAACAGCGCGAACAGCCCGAAGATCATGAATATCGGGATCGCCGCCGAGAAGCTGAACTCCGAGCCGGGGATGTTCCGGACCACCTCTGCGGTCCGGCGCGGGACGCCGTAGAGGATCCCCGCGTACATCAGCATCAGCGTGGCGACGCTCATCGCGGCCCCGTAGGCGTACGGGATCGCGCTCGCGAGGGTGTCCGAGACGAAGTCCCGGCGGAACATCGTCTTGATGACGAAGAGGACGAGTCCGAAGAACGCGAGCGTCGTCCCGAGAGCGACGGTGGCGTGGAAGTGCCCCACCGTCGCGAGGGTGTTGTGCCAGGTCATGTTCACCTGAATCTGGCCCATCACGACGCCGGTGATCCCGCCGAGGAAGCCGAAGAGGATGATGCTGAAGATCGTCGAGGCGAAGACGGGGTTCCGCCACGGCGCGGACGTGAGCCACCCGAAGAGCCCGCCGCCCTGTCCTCGGCGCCGGCGCCCGGCCTCGATCCCGGCCGGGATCGCGAACGCGTGGATCATGCTCGCGAAGGCCGCGCCGTAGAAGGCGTAGGAGGTGTTCCAGATGCGCCAGCCGGCGGACATGCCGGGGTCGACGAGGAGGTGGTGAGCCGCCCCGAGATTGATGAAGAAGAGGTAGAGGATGAACGCGGTCCGCGAGACCTTCTCGGAGATCACGACGGCGCCCCCCACGACGTGAGTGAGGAAGTACCACACCGTGATCATCGCGAGCAGGTTGATCTGCTGGGTCCCGTGGCCGACGATCCAGTAGAGCTGGCGGTAGATCGCCGGGTCCACGGTGGCGATGAGATCGACCCGCCAGGCGAGCGCGTACGCGAACGCGGCGATGCCGCCGAGGATCGCCTCCACGGCGATGATCCCGGTGATGAACGCGCCGAAGGCGACCAGCGGGAGCGTCCGGCTGCTGTCGCGGGTCTCCGTCCAGATCGTCGCGAAGAACGGGAGCGCCGCGATCGTCGCCCCGAGCAGGAAGAGGATCGCCGTGCCGTAGAACCACGGCGAGACGGGAAGCGGGACGTACGCCGTCAGCAGCGGCGCCTCGTTCGGCGCCTCGGACAGCCAGATGGACGCGTTCACACCGATCGCGCCGACCACCATCGTGACCCAGCCGAGGGTCGCGAGCGGGCGCAGCGGGAGCTTCCGGCCGAGCACCATCGGACCGCCGACGTAGAGGACGGCGATCTCCATGAACACCATCCAGAAGATGAGCAGGTTCCACGCGTGCATGCTCAGGTGGGTGTAGTAGCTGCTCGCGTCGAGCAGGCCGACGAACTCCCACCGAGTCATCGCGACGGAGAAGGCGAAGCTCCCGCCGACCGCGAGCGCGATCACCGCGGTCAGTCCGAACAGCTTCACGTAGTTCTCCACGCTCCGGTGGACGTCGAGTCCGGTCACCGAACACGCGCGGAACCCGTCCGCGCCGTAGTCGTTCCGAAACAGCGAGGCGATCGCCGACATGTTACCCCTCCACCACCGTGAAGCGGCCGTGCATCGTCCGGTGGCCCTGTCCGCAGAACTCGTTACAGACGACGTGGTAGGTGCCCGGCTCGTCGAACGTCATCGGGATCACCCACTCGGAGCCCGGGAACACCTGGAGGTTGATCTGTTTGTTCAGGTTCTCCTCGGGCCTGACCGAGAAGCCGTGCTGGACGTCGTAGGCGCCGAGGTGGATGTCGTACTCGCGGCCCGCTTCGAGCACGACCGGGAGGCCGTCCCAGTTGAACCGCATCGCGCCGACGTACACGTCGTCGTCGGGCGGAACCAGTCCGTCCTCGGTCTCCTCGGCGGACTCCTTGTACTCGCCGACGCGCTCCTGGTACTGGTCGGGATCGACGTCGTACGTCGTCCCGATGGGGTTCTGGTCACCGAACTGCGTGAACCCGGCCATCCAGGTGAAGATGCCGAGCGACCACGCGCCCGCAAGCCCGAGCCAGATGCTCTCGCGGCGATTCACCGGTGAGTTCCACCAGTCGTCTTCGGGGTCTTCGAGCGGGTTGCTCACGGGGATCACCTCACCGGCAGCGACAGGATGTCGAGCAAGCCCCATCCGACGTAGGCCACGAGAAAGAACAGTATCGCCGCCGCGGCCAACAGCCAGATACGGTTATAGAGACGTTGCATCGCTGGAACTTCTCCGTCATCGCGTGTTGTCCGGTTGCTCATCGATCGCTCACAGGTTAGATACACGGATACTCATGGTGAGCGTTGTCGCGCACATGTTCGCCCGCGGCGGTTTCACATCGCGAGCGTTTCCGCGAGGATGGCCGCGAGGACGGCCCCGAGGTAGGCGTTCGAGGCGTGGAAGCTCCTGTAGGCGGCGGCCGCCGCGTCGTCGGAATCCCCTCGGCCGGCGTCGTACTGTCGGACGACGCTCCGCACGAAGAGGGCTCCGAGCGCCGTCGTCGTGACCGCGTAGAGGACGCCGAAGTCGCTGACGGCTCCCAACAGGACCGCGGCGATCAGCGTGACGCCGAGCCACGCGAGTATGCGTCGCCGCGCGGTCTCGATCCCCGCGACGACCGGTAACATCGGGTAGTCTGCCCGCGCGTAGTCCTCGCGGTGGGCGATCGCGAGGTTGTAGAAGTGCGCGGGGGTCCAACAGCAGACGACGACCGCGAGCAGGACCGCAGGGAGGCCGACGGTCCCCGTCACCGCGGCGTACCCGATCAGGGCCGGCAGGGCGCCGGATCCCCCGCCGATAACGGTGTTCCACCGCGTGGTCGGCTTCAACAGGACCGTGTAGACGTACGCGTAGTAGACGACCGCCGCGGCCGTGAGCGCGGCCGCGAGCGCGTTGACGAACGCGAACAGGATCGCCATCGAGGCGACGACGAGCGCGGCGGCGAATGCGATCGCCCGTCGGACGCCGACCCGATCGGTCGCGATCGGCCGGTCGGCGGTCCGGCGCATCTTGCGATCGCGGTCGCGCTCGTACACGTGGTTGAACGTTCCCGACGCCCCGGTCGCGAGGACGCCGCCCGCGAGCGTCGCGACGACGGTAACGCCGTCGAGCTCGGCGCCGGCCGCGACGGCCAGTCCCATCCCCGCCAGCGCGAGCAGGCACAGCAGCCACATCAGCCGCGGCTTGGTCAACTCGAGATACGCCCGAAGTCGGTCGCCGACGGAGGGCGCGTCGCGCTCTGCCGTCGCGGGGGGCGCGTCGAGCTCGGGCGGTTCTGTGGGCGCGCCGCCCTCGGAGACGCCCGGTGGCTGTCGGTCGCCCGAGTTCCCCCGAGAGCCGGCGGTGGTCGGATCCCTCGCCGTCGCCTCCACCCGGGTCACGAGCGTCGCGAGGAGGACGGCGAACACCCCGATCCCGCCCAACAGGTGGAGTCCGCCCTCGAACGGGAGGACGCCGGTTCGCCCCGCGAGCCCGACGGCCGCCTGTCCCGCGTACGCGAGCAGGACCGCGATCGTTCCGACGCGGACGCCGCGAGAGGCCGCCGTTCGGTGGGCGACGAGCGCCGTGACGCCGAGCAGGACGCCGACGGCCACCGCCGTGGCGTGATGGATCGCGGCGACCGCCGCACCGACGTCCGCGGCGGCGGTCGCACCCAGCGCGACGAGCAGATACGTCCCCACGACCGACCAGATCAACAGCCTCGTGAGCCGCGGCGGATCCATACGGCCAGTCCGCGTCCGACCCCCGCGTCTCTTGCCCCGAACATATTCGGAGGCGTCTGGCGACATTCGCACACGAGCGTTCTCCTCCGACGCTGTCGCCGGCCTCGCCGTCGAGGGCACACGCGGACACCCCGCGAGGTCGTTGCCCCGTGCGTCCGTCATCGATCCAGATATATCTGTTTAAAATATAAGACAGCATACTTATGATTCGTCGCCACTCGGGCCAAGACACGATTCGCGATCGGATCCGAAGGGCCGATCTGCCGCCGACAGGCGATGCAGGCGAAAAACACGTTTCCACGCACGAGAAAACGTTTCACACCGTTTCTGACGGAGATTGATCGGACGCCGCCCTTTTGAAGATCCCGGTACAGTCGGTCTCCGTTTTATGAGGCTCTCAAGTCCCAAACAGGCGGTTTTCGCCGAAGTCACTTAGCGGTCTTTCTCAGCGAATTCGCTCCGAACTCGAATCGCTCGCCGTGGGGATCCGCACTCCGCTAAACATACTTTTCTCGGTGAAATAACATTTATGACGGTATTTATATATTATTGACGGCTGGTAGGAGACGACTCGGTACCGTCCCGGTCCGCCGTCGTCTCCCGGGACCGATACGTGAGTCACCGCGACCGCCGGGACGGCGCTTCGGTCGCGGGCGTTCAGACGGATCGACCGCCGAATGCGCCCGGAACGGGCCGGTATCCGTCGGCGCTCGACGGTGAGCAGCCCTCCGGGTTCACTCGCCGTGGTCCGCGAGGACGTCGCGGATCGAATCGGTGATGATGTCCATGCCGACCTCCGCCTGGCGCTGCGTCAACACGAGCGGCGGGAGCAGGCGAAGGACGCTCTTGTGGCGTCCGGCGTACCACACGAGCACGCCCCTGTGGTAGCACTCGCGCTGGATCGATTCGACGAGCGACTTCGAGGGTCCGCCGTCCACCTCGAACTCGACGCCCGTGAACTGCCCCTTTCCGCGGATATCGACGATCTCGGGGACGTCCTCGGCGAGCTCGCGGAACCGCGACCGGATGTACCCCCCGACCTCCGTCGCGTGGTCGAGGAGGTCGTGCTCTTCGACGTACTCGATCGCGCGCGTCCCGCCGACGAACGCGGGGACGTTCCCGCGGAACGTGCCGACGTGACCGCCCGGCCCCCACGTGTCGTACTCCTCGTGATACATCATCGCGCCGATGGGGAGCCCCGAGCCGCCGATCCCCTTCGCCATCGTCATCGCGTCCGGCGTCACGTCCCAGTGCTCGGCCGCGAACCACTCGCCGGTACGCCCGAACCCGGTCTGGATCTCGTCGAAGATCAGCATCGCGTCGTTGTCGTCCGCGATGTCGCGGAGCCCCTCGAGGAACCCCTCCGGCGGGACGACGACGCCGCCCTCGCCCTGGATCGGCTCGACCCAGATCCCCGCGGGCGACTCGTGGCCCCCGTACGGGCCCTCGAACTTCCGTTGAACCGCGTCCAGCGCACGGGCACAGGTACCCGCCTGACAGCAGTTCTCGGCGGGACAGAACGACTCGACGTCACCGCTCGGCCCCGGCTCGCTGGGGTTGGGGAACGGGACGTGGACGGCGTCGGCCAACAGCGGGCCGTATCCCTCCTTGTACGCCTTGCCGGCGGTGAGGCTGAGCGCCCCGGCGGTCGTCCCGTGGTACGACCCCTCGAAGGCGAGGGTTCCGTGGCGGCCGGTGTTGTGTTTGGCGAGCTTGATCGACCCCTCGATCGCGTCGCTGCCGCTCGGTCCGCCGAAGATGACCTTGCTGTTTCCGGAGAGACCGTCGGGCGCGATGTCGTTGAGCCGTTCGATGAACTCGATCCGCGCCTCGGTGGGGAAGTCCACCGTATGGGTGAGCTTATCGAGCTGCTCGTGGACCCCCTCCAGCACGTACGGGTTGGAATGGCCGACGTTCAACACGCCGATGCCGGCGAAGAAGTCGAGGAACGTGTTTCCGTCGACGTCCCTGATGGTCGCGCCCTTGGCCTCCTCGAGCGCCACCGGTATGCGGCGCGGGTACGCGACCGCGTTGCTGTCGACCTCCCGTTGCCGTTCCAGCAGCCGCTCCGTTTGCGGCCCGGGTACCGGCTCCACGTCAGGCTCCATCGCGAAGTGGAGCTCGTCGATCGGCGGGCTTGCTACCATGTGACAGGAATTTGCGCGAGGATGTATATAATTAGTGATTGTGCAATAATATCTATTTCAGGGAGTCTGTGTACTAGCTAAAAAGTCTTATTTGAACATTGTTCAATAAATGTAATTCTCTCAGGACCTACCACTTATCATTTGAATCAGAATCTAGCCGAAGTGGTTCTGACACTCAAACACAATGATCGGCGGATGCTGATGAAGAGCGTCGGCGACACGGCGACCGCGTCGACCGCGGTCACCGGTCGTCGACGCCCGGGTCCGCGGCCATCTCGGCGGTCCGCACCGCCGCGACGTTCTCCGCCACGTCGTGGACCCGGACGATGTCGGCGCCGCGGTCGGCCGCCAGCGACGTCGCCGCGAGGGTCGCGGGAAGGCGGTCTCCGGACGCCTCGCGTCCGACGAGCCCGAACATCGACTTCCGCGAGTGGCCGACGAGCACCGGGCAGCCGAGCGCCCGGAACTCGTCGAGGCGGCCCAAGAGCTCGAAGCTCTCGACGGCCGACTTGCCGAATCCGAGTCCCGGATCGACGATGATCTGCGACCGGTCAAGCCCGGCCTTCTCCGCCAAGAGCACCCGCTCGGAGAGCGCAGCCAGCGTGTCGTCGACCACGTCGTCGTACTCGACGTCGACGTCGGGATCGACCGGCGTCTCTATCGAGTGCATCACGACCACCGGCACTTGGTGTTCGGCGGCGACCAGCCGCATCTCCGGGTCTTCGAGCCCCGAGACGTCGTTGAGAACGTCCGCGCCTGCCGCGAGCGCCGCCCTCGCCACCGCGGCCTTCCGGGTGTCGATCGAGACGAACACGTCGAGATCGGCCAGCGCCTCGACGACCGGGCGCACGCGGTCGATCTCCTCGTCGACCGGCACGGGATCGGCGCCCGGTCGGGTCGACTCCCCGCCGACGTCGACGATATCGGCGCCGGCTTCGACCATCGCCTCGGCGCGGGCGACGGCGTCGTCCCGGGCCTCGAAGCGCCCGCCGTCGTGGAACGAGTCCGGCGTGACGTTCAACACGCCCATGACCGCGGTCCCGGAGTCCCACGGATAGACCGCAGCGTCCGTGTCCGTTTCGGACGCCGCTTCGAGGTCCAGCGTCTCCCGGAGGTCGTCGCCCACGACCTCGAGGCCGTGAGGCTCGCCGTCGAGCGCGTCGAGGAGCCGTCGGAACTGCGCGACCGTCCCCATCAATGCGATGTCGACGGGTTCGCGGCCGCGCGTCGAGAGCCCGGAGACGACGCACCGGCCGCCGATCGACAGCAACTCCCGCCTCACGTGATCGGCCTGGCGGGGGGAGAGTCGGGTGGTAACGACTCGGTGCACGCCGTCCGCACGCGCCCGCTGGACGTCGCCGGCGCTCACGTCGGCGGCCTCCATGACCGCGGCGGCGGTTTCGAGGTCGTCGACCCGCCGAGGCACGTGCAGCCGCGTCCAGCGCCGGCGGGCCTCCGCGACGACCCGTAACGATCCGCAGATCAGCACGGCGTCGCCCGCGTCGGCGGCCGACAGCGCGGCGTCGACGGCGTCGGCGACGGAACCCCGTGTGCCCGCGTCGACGGCGTCGTCGAACGCCGACGCGAGTATCGCTGGCGTCTCCGCTCGTTCGAGGTCCGGCCGGCAGGCGTAGACGCGGTCGGCGTCCGGCAGCGCCGCCGCCATCTCCGCAATGTCCTTATCGCACATCGCGCCGAAGACGATGTGGAGCGAGTCGCACTCGAACGTCGAGAGCGTCTCGGCCACCCCCTCGCAGCTGGCCGGGTTGTGCGCGCCGTCCAGCACGACGAGCGGATTCCGTTCCATCACCTCGAAGCGGCCAGCCCAGTGCGCGTTCCGGAGCCCGCGCTCGACGGCGGCCGGGGAGACGCCGTCGAACTGCCGGGCCAGCGCCGCGGCGACGCCGGCGTTGCGGACCTGGTACGCGCCCAGCAACGGGAGGGACGTCCTCGCCGACCAGTCGTCGGTTTCGATCCCGACGGCCTGTTCTAAGCCCTCGCGGCCGCCGTCGGTCACCCGGAGGTCGGCGTCGGCGGCGGTTCCGACACGGTAGACGTCGGCGACCGACTCGACGGCCGACAGCGCCGCGCCGGTCGCGGCGGTCACGAGGGGCGCGTCGGCGGGGGCGACGGCGGCCAAGTCCCGGGCGATCTCCTCGACGGTGTCACCGAGCATGTCCGTGTGCTCGAGCGAGACGCTCGTGACTGCCGCCGCATCGGTATCCAGCGCGCTCGTCGCGTCGTACCGGCCGCCGATGCCGACCTCTAATACGGCGACGTCCACGTTCGCGCGGGCGAACGACCAGACGGCGAGCGCCGTGAGCGCCTCGAAGAACGTCGGCGGGTCGCCCTCGGCCGTCCGATCGTTCACGTAGGGTTCCACCCGCTCGACGAATTCGGTGACGGCCTGCTTCGAGACCGTTCGCCCGTCGAGGCGTATCCGCTCTCTGACGTCGTTCAAGTGGGGCGAGGTGTAGATGCCGACGTCGTATCCGGCCTGCCGCAGCACGCTCTCGACCATGCGAGCGGTGCTCCCCTTCCCGTTCGACCCCGCCACCTGAACGACCTGCAATTCCTCGCCGGGGCCGTCGAGGTGGTCGAGCAGGCGTCGCGTCGACTCGACGCCCTCGGCCGGTGGGTACCGGCGGAGGTCGAAGAGGAAGTTCGCCGCCTCGTGGTATTCCATATCAAAGGGAGTAGGGCGAACGGTTTATCCGTTTTTCCCCGCCGGCACGGAGCCGCCTCGGCGAGGAGGTTCGCGGACGCGTATTACGGGCGTTCAGGGCCGTTCCGTCCGGAAGACGGGAAAGCGATCGTCGGCCGGTAGCCGGTGGAAGGCAGATCTCACGGCGAGCGACGGCGCCGGGGACCGAGTCGTGGCAGTTTCCGGGGTCTTGACCGGTTGCGTTCGTCGGGAGCGACGGACACCCGGATACGCCTCCGCCCCGAGTCCTGTCGTCCGACTGGTCGGTCGTGGATCCGAATCTCTACGTCCCAGTTCACTGGGAAGTTCGGGTTTACCGCGTCCGGAAGGCGGTCGGTTCCCGGGTCCGGGCTCGGATCGGGATCGGGAGACGACGACGAACCGACCGGTCGCCGAAACGAGAACCCGACCGACTGAGGCACCTCCGCAACGCTCCGAACGTCGAATGCGACGATTAATGATAACATCTAACACGAATACGGCCGATCGTTCGAACGGCGCCCACAGCGACCGGGCGGCCCTGATCCGAGCGGAATCGACCGAGGTGTACCTATGTCAGAGACGCAATCCCCAAACCGAGAACTGGTACGCGACTACCTGAAGGCGTTCAACGAACAGGACCGGGACCGGATGACCGAGCTGCTCGCCGAGGATGTCGTCGAGCACGGGATCGTCGAGGAGCTGCACGGGATCGAGGAGATACTCGGCTTCCTCGACGCGCACTTCGAGACGTTCCCCGACTACGGCGGAACCACGGAGGCGATGACGGCGGAGGACGACCTCGTCACCGTTCGATACACCGTCGCCGGGACCCACACCGGCCAGTACCGCGACATCGAACCGACCGGCCACACCGTCGAGTGGACCGGCATCGCGATGTACCGCATCGAAGGCGACGAGATCGCCGAGATCTGGATCGAAGAGGACCGGCTCGGCCTGCTCGAACAACTCGAGGTCGTCGACCCGCCGGCCCACCTGCGCATCTGAGACGGCCGCTCCGCCCCGTGACGCCATCCCGCTCGAACCGCCACGCTCTCCCTCCAAGTATTTCGTCTTATCTCGGAAGGTGACGAACGGCCCGGATCGGCCGCCGCCGATCGGGCTACGGTAACTCGACGTCGACGCCCGACTGGAGGCCGGCGGCCTTCGTCGTGTTGTACATGAGCATCGCGATCGTGAGCGGGCCGACGCCGCCGGGGACCGGCGTGATGGCCGACGCCTTCTGTTTCGCGCTCTCGAAGTCGACGTCGCCGACGAGTTCGTACCCCTTCTCCGTGTCGGCGTCGACCCGATTCACGCCGACGTCGACNNCGTCGGCGGCCGCGAGGAGCTTCTGGATGCCGTGCGGCGTACACGGCTTGTATCGCGCGTCTCCGGCGACCATGCGGCCGACGTTCTCGGGGTGGAAGCCGTCGACGTCCTTCATCGGGTCGATGCTCCGGAGGATCCGCCGGGCGTCGACGTGGTCGGGAACCGGCATCTGCACTAAGATCCCGTGCACCGAGGGGTCCTCGTTTAGCTCCTCGACTCGGTCGAAGAGCCGATCGGCGGGCGCGTCGGCGTCGATCTCGTGGTGGTAACTCTCGATGCCGATCTCCTCGCAGGCCCGTCGTTTCATCGAGACGTACGTCTCGCTCGCCCCGTCGTCGCTCATCAGTACCGTCGCTAGCCCCGGAGTGACGCCCGCGTCCGCGAGCGTCCCCACGCAGTCGCCGACGTCGGCTCGGATCCGATCGCCGATCTCGTTACCGTCGATTATCGTCGTCATGGTGGTGATGTCGTTGTCATGGTGATGATGTCGTTGTCATGGTGATGATGTCGTTGTCATGGTGATGATGTCGTTGTCATGGTGATGATGTCGTCGTCATAGTGGTGATGTCGTTGTCATGGTGGTGATGTCGTTGTCATGGTGATGGTGGTTTCCTCGCCGTCGCCGACGGCCGGAACGCGCCGACGGAACGCGACGGCCGATGCAGCGTTATCAGTTCGCATGCTACTGTTCGGTCGGGGCGTAAAGTCGCGGGCGGGGAATAGTACGGGTATTAAAATACCTACCGATTTTCGTTCCGCTCGTGTGACAATTCGAGTTTGCGTCGGATGGATCGTCACTCCGCAGAACGTTTTTGACCGAACGTCCGTTATCCGTGGTATCAGTTCCGAACGATCTGTGACGGTCGTTCGGAGATGACTGTATCAAATGACAGATCCACTCGTCGTCACGGAGAGGGAATCGTTCATCGAGATTGCCGCCGCCGCCCCGGACGGTTCGCGGGTCCCGGTCGAGGTCCGCGTCACCGTCTCGGACCCGTTCGAGTCGTATCGACGGGCGCGGAACGCGAACGGCGACGGCGTCTACCTGGAAACCACGGGGGGACAGCCGGGTTGGGGGTACTTCGCGACCGATCCGGTCGAACGGGTGCAGGTGGACGCGGAGGCGCCATCGGCCGACGGAGCCAGCCCGAGCGTCGAGGCCATCGACGCGCTGCTCGACCGCCAGCACCTCGTCCGCGGCGACTGCGACGTGCCGTATCCGTGCGGCGCGTTCGGCTGGCTCTCGTACGACGTCGCCCGGGAGCTCGAGGACCTGCCGACGACGACGGCGTCGGACGGACTGCCCCGGCTCCAGCTCGGCGTGTTCGACCGGGTCGCCGCCTGGGAGGAGCCCCGCGACGACGACGCGACCCGGCTTCGCGTGACCGCGTGCCCGGTCGTCGACGGGTCGCCGGCTGACGCATATAAGGCCGGCCGAGAGCGGGCGCTCGCGCTCGTCGAGGCGGCGCTCCACGGCGACGGCCGGACCGCCTCGCCTCCGACGCCTGAGAGGCGGGCGACCTTCGAGAGCGAGTGCGGTCAGGAGGCGTTCGCCGACCGGGTGCGGGCGATCAAAGAGCACGTCCGGGACGGCGACACCTTCCAGGCGAACGTCTCCCACCGGCTGGTCGCCCCGGTGACGGTCGATCCGGTCGACGCGTACGCGGCGCTGCGGCGGGTCAACCCGGCTCCCTACTCCGCGCTCGTCGAGTTCCCCGGGGTCGACCTGGTGAGCGCGAGCCCCGAACTCCTGATCGACGTGGAGGGTGACCGTCTGCTGACCGAGCCGATCGCCGGCACACGGCCGCGCGGCGAGACCGCGACGACCGACGCCGACCTCGAAGCGGACCTGCTGTCCGACGAGAAGGAGCGTGCCGAACACGCGATGCTGGTCGACCTCGAACGCAACGACCTCGGCAAGGTCAGCGAGTACGGCACCGTCGACGTGCGGGAGTACCGCCGGGTGGACCGGTACTCGGAGGTGATGCACCTCGTCAGCCTCGTCGAGGGCCGGCGCCGCGACGACTGCTCGATCGCCGACACGGTCGCCGCGGTGTTCCCCGGCGGCACCATCACCGGCGCGCCGAAACCCCGGACGATGGAGATCATCGACGAGATGGAGACGACCCGACGAGGCCCCTACACCGGCTCGATCGGCGTGTTCGGCTTCGATGACCGCGCGACGCTCAACATCGTCATCCGCACTCTCGTCCGGTACGACGACGAGTACCGGTTGCGAGTCGGCGCCGGCATCGTCCACGACTCCGTTCCCGAACTCGAGTACCGGGAGACGCTCGACAAGGCCCGCGCGCTGGTGACGGCCGTCGACGAGGCGCTCGGAGAGCAGGGGGCCCTCGCCGTGGACGCCGCGAGCGACCCGCTGGAGGGCGGCCGATGATACTCGTTATCGACAACTACGACTCATTCGCGTACAACCTGGTCCAGTACGTCGGCGAGTTCGACGACGTCGTCGTGAGGCGGAACGACGCAGTCGACGTCGCGGACGTCCGTGCCCTCGATCCCGACGGGATCGTCGTCTCGCCCGGGCCCGGCACGCCCGAGGCGGCCGGCGTCTCGATCCCGATCTTCGAGGAACTCTCCTACCCGACGCTCGGCGTCTGTCTGGGTCACCAGGCGCTGTGTGCGGCCAACGGGGCCACGGTCGGCCACGCCCCCGAGGTCGTGCACGGGAAGCCCTCGCTGGTCCGCCACGACGGGGCGGGGCTCTACGACGGCGTCGATGACCCCTTCGAGGTGGGTCGGTACCACTCGCTGGCCGTCGAGCGCGACGACATCCCCGGCGAGCTCGAGGAGACCGCTCACACCATCGCGGAGGGGCGGGCGGACGGGGCAGACGGCGTCGACGGGTCGAACGAGGCGGACGGGACGGACGGCGACGACGGCATCGTGATGGGCGTTCGCCATCGAGAACGGCCGCACATCGGCATGCAGTTCCACCCGGAGAGCATCCTCACGAGCCCGGGGAAGCGCATCATCGAGAACTTCTGTACGAGCATCGCGGGCGGGTGAGACGCCCGCCGCGGGGTCAGTCGTTGTCCGGTGGATCGAGATCCGGGTGGGTCTGGATCTCGGGGAGCCGGTTCCGGACGTGGCCGATGACTGAGGTGTGGCCTCTTTCGTGCCGATAGAACGTGCCCGTGAGCCCGATCAACGCCACGAGCGACAGGACGGCGAACGGCCCGCCGGTCAGGACGGCCAGCGCCTGCAGCGTCCCGGCGCCGCCGACGAGCAGCACGGCGACGGCGACGCTTCCCTGTAGGACTCCCCAGAAGACGATGCTCGCGCTCGAGGGCGCCAACCCCCGCTTGGCCGCGAGCGTCGCGACGACGAGCGTCGACGTGTCCGCCGACGTGGCCATGAATGTGATGATGAGCGCCAGAAAGAGGAACATCAGCAGTTGGCTGAGCGGGAGCGCCTCGAACAGCGGGAAGCCGGCGACGGCCTCGGCACTCCCGTACGACGACATGGCCGCGAGCACGTCCGCCCGTCCGGTATGCTGGACGAACAGCGACGTACCGCCCAAGATCAGGAACCAGGCCATCGTCGCGGCCGAGGTGGCGATCACGCTGACGAACACCACCGTCCTGATGCGGCGTCCGCGGGAGAGGGCGGCGATGAACAGGCCGGCGAACGGCGCCCACGAGAACCACCACGACCAGTTCCAGACGGTCCAGTCGGCGACCCACTGGCCGTCGAGGTAGACGCTCAGCGGGACGAAGTTGACTGCGTAGCTCCCCAGCGCCTGCGTCCCCCGCTCGAAGACGAAGGTTCGGGGGCCGACGGCGACGATGAGCGCGGCAAAGAGACCGAAGAGCAGCATCGTCACGCCCGAGATGCGCCGGATGCCGCGGTGGACGCCGCTCACCGCCGACAGGCAGAATATCAGCGTGAGCCCGCCCACGAACAGCACCGGGCCGAGCCGCCCCGCCGTGACGCCCCACTGGAAGCTCGTGCCCGTGAGGAACTGCTCGCTCACCAGCGCGACGGACGTCGCGATGCCGCCGATGATCGCGAACACTGCGAGCGTGTCCACGAGCGTGCTCCACCGGGAATCCAACCCGTCGACGCCGAGGAACGGCGCCAGGATCGTCGAGACGCGGAGCGGGGCGCCCCTGTTGAAGACGAAGTACGCGATTGGGACTCCGATGACGGCGTAGGCGCTCCACGCCGACAGTCCCCAGTGGAACAGGGCGTACGTCAACGCACCGCCGATGGCGGCGCTCGACTCCGGCGCGGCGTCGACGTACGGCGGCGGTGTCTGGTAGTGGAACAGCGCTTCCGCCGGTCCCCAGAACACCACTCCCGCCGCGATGCCGGCGGTGAACACGAGCGTAAAGAGCGTCGGCAGGGTGTACGACGGCTCGACGTCGGGGCCACCGAGCTTGATCCCACCCCAGGGACCGAGGAGCAGGAACAGACAGTAACACACGGACACGAAGACGGCGGCGAGGAACACCGGACCGCCGACGCTGAGTATCGCGTCGGTCACGCCGCCGACGACGCCGGAGACGGCGTCGGGAAGGGCGACCTGCAGGAGGAAGAACAGCGCGAACAGGACGACGGCCGGCGCCAGCGTCGCCAGCTCCTGTCGGGCGAGGAACCCGCGCAGCATCTCTCGGACGCCCCGACGACGGACCCGCAACAGATACGACTCCGGCAACGCCCCCTCCTCGTCCGACGAGTGAGGGAGAACGGCGAGGTAGCCGAGGCCGGAGCTGAAGAACACCAAGGCGATCGTCAGCCACGCTTCGCCGGAGACGGTTTCACCGATAAAACCGGGAAAAAAGAACCCGGCGAGCACGATGGCCCCTGAGACGGCACACAGCGGCACGAGGACGCTTCCGGCGACTCCACCGCGCTGGCTCCCGGTACTCATACGGACCCATGTTAGCGAATCACACTGATAAATGTGTACCGTGCAGGGAGCGATCGCGCGTCGGTTGGAGCCTACTCGTCGTCGGCGTTGCCGCTGATCTCGCTCAACAGCGATCGGGAGTCGCCACCGAGCACCGATCGGCCGAGGAGCCGCCCGCCGATCTCGAGGGGGTTAATGACGTCGTCGGCCCCGACCGACTCGAGCTTCTCGACGTTCCGCGCCTCGTTGGCGGCCGCGACGATCCGCACGTCCGGGTCGACGTTCCGCGTCGCGAGCACCGCGAGCACGTCCCGTGCGTCGTCGTCGCTGCCGACGACGACCCCGCGGGCGGCGTCGGTCCTAGCGTCGCGCAACACCGACTCGTCGGTCGGGTCGTCGGTGAGGACGTTCACTCCCTCCGTGTTGAGCTGGGAGGCGGTCTCCTGGTCGGGCGTCACCACCACCAGTTCCGTCTCCGCACCGAGTTCCTCCAGGAGCGATTCCGTCACGTCGCCGTACCCGAGGACCACGACGTGGTCCTCTAAGAGTGTGAGTTCAGATGCGGTCATGTTTCCGAACGCCGCGGCCATTCGCGATTCGATCGCCGGACCGATGAGCGCACCCACCGCGACGGTGAAGGCGCCGGTACCGAACAGGATGATGGACAGCGAGAACCACTTCGAGATCCCCGTCGTCGGGGTGATGTCGCCGTAGCCGACGGTCGCGATCGTGACGATGACGTAGTAGAAGGCGTCCCCCCACGTGGAGATGCCGCCGAACTGGTCCCGTAACCCGTAGGAGCCGACCGTCCCGTAGAGAACCACGCCGAGGATGGCGGACAACGACGCGATCTGCAGCGACGAGAGGTCGAGCGACTGGCGGAACTGGTCGCGGTTCCGGACGTGGAGCGGGAAGGTGATCGCGATGAGCACCAACACCGGGATGTCGGTCGGCCGGAGCGTCGTCAAGGGTAACACGGCCAGCGCCGGGACGACGACGGCGGCGGCGAGCCAGGCGATGCGTTTCCGGCGCTGGAGGCCGACCGCGAGGATGCCGAGGACGAACGCGAACAGGACGCCCCCGAACCGCGCCAGCGGCACCGCGAGCGACGTCGGCAACAGGCCGGCCAGCGGTCCCGCCAGCGTCACCGACGGCTGACTGAGGTTCGACAGTCCCGTCACAAACGACAACAGCGTGAGGGCGGCGGTCAGTGACACGGTCGATCGCGCGCCCGAGAACTCCCGCCACTCGACGAGCGGTATCCTATCGGCGGGATAGAAGATCTCCTCGATGGCCCGCTGAACCGGACCGCCTGATGAGTCGGACACCGGGGGTCAATTCTCAGACTCCATATAAAAAACGCTCGCCGTCAGAGGGGCGGACCGCGGAACTGAGCGGGCGGAGATCGACCGCAGTCGGTACCGCCGCCTCGCCGCGTCGAGCGAACCGTTCCACGACCGATCCGGAATCCGATAGGTCGTGTCGTCGGTGGCGGCCACGGCCGGATTTATACGGGGTCCGCGGGTAACTCCGCCCATGAAGCGCACTATCAGCACGGACGATGCGCCGGCGGCGGTCGGGGCGTACAGCCAGGCGACGACGAACGGCAGTCTCCTCATCACCGCGGGCCAGCTCCCGCTCACCGTCGACGGCGAGCTGCTCGACGACGAATCGGTCGCGGAGCAGACCCGGCAGTGTCTCGAGAACGTCGCGGCGATACTCGAGTCGGAGGGGCTCTCGCTCAACGACGTGCTCAAGACGACGGTCTTCCTCGACGACATCGACGATTTCGACGCTTTCAACGAGGCCTACGGCGAGTTCTTCGACGAGGACCCGCCGGCCAGGAGCGCCGTCGGCGCCGGCGCCGTGCCGAAAGGCGCGGCGGTCGAGATAGAGGCGATAGCGACCACCGAGTGACGACGGGGACGGTGGCCGCCGGGCGGGCCATCGATCCCAGGGGGTTCGACGGCCGCTACACCGCTACTACGCCGTCAAGGGCCGGAGCCCCAGGGGCCTCCGACCCGGGCGCTCGCAGAGCGGCTCGACCAGGGCGGCGTCGTCGACGACGACACGCCGATCGCTCGGCTGCCGGCCCGACCCGTCGACGCTGGAGACGACCGACGGAGCGCTACCGGAGCTGCATCTCCTCGGCCCGCTCGACGGCCAGTTCGGCGACAGCCTCGAGGTCGTCCTCGGAGCGGTCCGCGAGCACCCGGAGCAGCATGCCGAGCTGTATCGCCGCGGTCTCGCGGAGTTCGGTCGCGTCGCCGGTGTCGTTGCCGAAGTAGTACTCGTGGCGGCCGTCGTCGTGGACGAGGCCGCCGTACACCGAGCGCAGTTCGCCGTCGGTGATGGCGTCGGCCGCCTCCGTCCGGACCTCCTCGAAGCGTGGATTCGTCACGATGGAAGGGGCGGGCGCTGGCACCTAACCCCTTCGCCGCGCCGGCGCCGCACCCCGGACGTGTCGGCCGACTGGTCGGTTGTGGTATCGGGCGTCGGGGCCGCGGCGGTTGCGGGTTTTTTCCGTTCACGACCACGAGCGAAGACATGTCACGACAGACAGGCGCAGTCGGTCGGTCGCCGGTCGTCCGCATGGCGACGAGCGACGGCGAGGACGCGGTGGCCGCGGCTCGTGCGGCGTCGGAGTCGGTCGCGGTCGTCCGGACGGGACCGACTGGAATCGGCGAGAGCGACCCGCTGGTCATGGCGACCGTCGACGGCAGGACGGCGTTCTTCGCCGGTCCCACGGACGCGGGCGTCGAGGACGTCGTCTCGACGGTGGCCGGCGGCGAACTGCCGACCGACGGAGCGGACACCGTCATCGAACACGAGCCCGGAACGGAGACGCTCCCGGTTCCGGATGCCGGGTCGCTCTCCGTCGGCCGGCGGGCGGTGCTCGGGCCGTGCGGCTGGGTCGACCCGCTGGACCCGACCGACCGGCCGTTTCTCTCGGCCGAACGGTCCGCCGAGGCGCCCGCCGACGCCGGACTGCTCGGCCGCGGACGCGGTGACGCGGCGGCCGACGACCCGGTCGCAACGGAGTGGACGACGGCCCGGGAGGCGGACGGCGACCCGGTCGTGGTCGCAAACGCGAACGAGGCTTATGCCGAGCAGCGCGCCGACCGGACGCTCCTGTGGGGGGTGCCGATGTGCGTCCTCGACGGGATGGCCGCGGTCGCCGACCGCGTCGGCGCCGACGACGCCGTCCTCTACCTGAACGAGTCCGACGTCGCCCTCGTGCGACACCTCCGCGAGGCCGTCGACGCCGCTAGCGAGCACCTCGACCTCGACGTGCAACTGGTCGCGGGACCGGACGAGCACCGCGCGGGGGCGCCGACGGCGGCGCTGGAGGCGATGGAGGGCGCCGACCGCATCGAGCCACGGCTCCAGCCGCCCTCACCCGCCGAGCACGGCCTCTACGGCCGGCCGACGGTCGTCCACACGCCACGGACATACGCGCAGGTTCGGCACGCGATGGCCGATCCGGACGCCTTCGACCCCGGGGCCGCGGACCCCGGGACCCGGCTGTTCACCGTGACGGGCGACGTCGCGGCCCCGGCGACGGTCGAACTGCCCTCCGCGAGTTCGCTCGCGGCGGTCCGCGAGGCCGTCGACCTCGAGGGGGCGTTCAAGATGGCCTGCGTCGGCGACGTGCTCGGCGGCTACACCCGTGACCTCGATGTGAGGGCGACGGCGGGGTCGCTCCGGGCGGCGGACCTCGGGACCGGGGGGGTCGTCGAGTTGCTGGACGAGAGCCGGTGTGCCCTGGCCGACGCCGGCGACCGCGCGACGTTCGCCGCCAGCGAGAACAGCGGGCGCTGCGTCCCCGGTCGCGAGGGAACCAAGCAGCTGGCCGAACTGCTGCGGGACGTCTACGACGGCGACCTCGAGGACGAGAAGATACGCGAGCTGGGGCGGGTGATGCGCCGGTCGAGTAACTGCCGGACCGGCGCGCACGCGCCCCGGCCCGTGACGACCGTCATCGAGAGCTTCGGGCCGGAGGTGCGCGCCCACGCTGACGGCCGCTGTCCGGCCGGGAGTTGCACGGGGGAACTGTGAGCACCGACGACGCGCTCCCCGGCGTGCCTGACTTCGAGGACCCCCAACCCTCGACGCCGGTCACCGCCGAGTTCGACACCGGCACCGCCAACGATCCGGAGGTCGGGACCGACGAGGGACCGACGACCGTGACCGTCGACGGCGAGCCGGTGACGCTGCCCGGCGGATCGACGCTCATCGATGCGATGGAGGCGCTGGACGACGACGTCGTCAGCGTCGACCCCGGTGCCGACGGCGTCTCCGAGGACGCCGACGTGCCCGCACTCTGCTACTACGACCGCGACGGGGACTGCAGCGGGGAGATCGGTCCGCGTAGCGAGTGCCGGACCTGTATGGTCGAGACCGACGAGCACGGCCTCGTGCCGTCGTGTTCGTTCCCGGCCGAGGACGGCCTCGAGGTCCGGACCGACACGCCCGACGCCGCGGAGGCCCGCAGCGTCAACCTCGACCTGGTGCTGTCGAACCACAATCTCCGGTGTACGACCTGCAACGGCAACGGACGCTGCGAACTGCAGGACGCCGCCATCAGCGAGGGCGTCGACCACCCCCGGTACGGCGTCTTCGACGAGCGGGACGCGTACGAGCCCATCGACGACACCTCGTCGTTCATCCAGATCGACCGCAACAAGTGCATCCTCTGTAACCGGTGCGTCGAGGGGTGTAGCGACGTCCAGGTCGAGGGCGTCCTCCGTATCGAGGGCCACGGTGAGGACACCCGCATCGGCTTCCAGTCGGACGCCGAGACGATGCACGACTCCGACTGCGTCTCCTGTGGCCACTGTGCGACGGTGTGCCCGACGGGCGCGCTGACCGAGAAGGGCATCGGCGGCGTCGCGACCCTGCCGCTGCCGGGGTTCACCCAGCGCAACTCCATCGGCAAGGTCATCGAACACGAAGACGTCGAGACAATCGACGAGACGGACGCGCCGAACCGGACGTTCGGCGGGACCGCCGAGGTCGAGGCCGATGGGCTGGAGGGGTTCGTGTCCGCGGCCAAGCGCCGCGCCGGCGACGTGGCCACGGAGTACGGTCACAAGGCGTTCCTGGCCGGCGAGCACACTGCCGAGAGCATCGCCGCAAACACCCTCCCGGAGGGCCGGTTGTTCGACATCGCCGGCGTGGTCAGCGACTACCGGATCGGCAAAATCGACAAGCAAGAGACGACCTGCGGCTTCTGTGCGGTCGGCTGCCGGTTCGAGATGTGGGGCAAGGACGGCGACTCGCTGGGCGTCGTCCCGGTGGACGACCCCGACGACGCGCCGGCGAACAACTTCTCGACCTGTGTGAAGGGGAAGTTCGGCCACGAGTTCGCCAACAGCGAAAAGCGGCTGACGGAGCCGCTCGTCCGCGACGACGACGGCGAGTTCGAGGCCGTCTCTTGGGCGGAGGCTCTCGATCACGTCGCCGACCGGCTGTCGAGCATCCAGGCGGAGGCTGGCGTCGACTCGGTCGGCTGTCTAGCCTCCTCGAAGGGGTCCAACGAGGAGGCCTACCTCGTCCAGAAGTTCGCCCGCCAGGTGCTCGGGACGAAGAACATCGACAACTGCGCGCGGCTCTGTCACTCCTCGACGGTGGCGGCGCTCCAGCAGACCGTCGGCTACGGCGCGATGACGAACCGGATCAACGAGGACGTCGGCGAGGCCGACGCCTACCTCATCAGCGGCTCGAACACGACCGAGTCCCACCCGGTGCTGGCGACCCGAATCAAGCAGAACGTCCGGGACGGCGCCGACTTGGTCGTCTTCGACCCGCGGAGGATCGGCATCGCCGAGCACGCCGACCAGTACACCCGCACCAACCCCGGCTACGACGTCGCTTGGCTCAACGGGATGATGCGGTACATCGTCGAGAACGGCCTCCACGACGAGGCGTTCGTCGAGCGCAACACGAAGAATTTCGATGCGCTGAAAGAGAAGGTCCAGGCGTTCACCCCCGAGAAGGTCGAGGAGCTGGCGGGCGTCCCGCCGGAGGAGCTGGCCTCGGCCGCCGAGACGCTCGCGGCGGCCGACACCGTCGTTTTCGGCTGGGCGATGGGGATGACACAGCAGTCCCACGGCACCGAGAACCTGCTGGCGATGGCGGACCTGGCGCTCCTGCTCGGTCAGCTCGGCAAGCCCGGTGCCGGTCTCTCTCCCTTCCGCGGCCAGAACAACGTTCAGGGCGGCGGCGGCGACATGGGGACGCTACCGGGCAGCCTGCCGGGCTATCAGGACCCCGTCGACGACGAGGTCGGCGAGAAGTTCGCAGACGCGTGGGGCGAACGCCCGCCCGAGGAGCCCGGCCTCAAGGTGCCCGAGATGCTCGCTGAGGCCCACGAGGGCAACCTGAAAGCGATGTATGTGGTCGGCGAGAACCCGGCCCTCTCGGAGCCGGACATCCAGCACGCCGAAGCGGCGCTGGACGACCTCGGGTTCCTCGTCGTCCAGGACATCTTCATGACCGAGACGGCCGACCACGCCGACGTGGTGCTGCCGGCGGCGACCTCGCCGGAGAAGCACGGCACCTTCACCAACACCGAGCGGCGCATCCAGCGGGTCCGGCCGACGGCCGACCCGCCGGGGGAGGCGCGGCAGGACTGGGAGATAACCCAGGCGCTGGCCCGCCGGCTCGGCTACGACTGGGACTACGACCACCCGCGGGAGGTGATGGACGAGATAAGCGACCTGACGCCCATCTACGGCGGCGTCTCCTACGAGCGGCTCGAGGGCGGCGACGTGCACGGCCTGCAGTGGCCCTGCACCGACGCCGACGACCCCGGCACGCCGTACCTCTACGACCACGAGGAGGGGAACTTCAACTTCGAGGACGGGAAAGCCCGGTTCGTGCCCGCCGACGGCGGCCATCCGGGCGAGATACCCGACGAGGAGTACCCGCTCACGCTCACCTCGGGCCGCGTGCTTTACCACTGGCACACCGGCCAGATCACCCGCCGCGTCGAGGGGCTGATGAGCCACGTCGGCGAGAGCTTCGTCGAGGTCAACCCCGAGACGGCCGACCAACTCGGCATCGGCGACGCGGAGTACGTCCGCGTCGAGTCCCGTCGCGGCTCCATCGTCGTCGAGACGCAGGTCACCACCCGCGTCGGTCCCGGGACGCTATTCATCCCGATGCACTTCGCCGCCGGCGCCGTCAACAAGCTGACCGGCGAGACGTTCGACCCGACGGCCGGTATCCCGGAGTACAAGATCTCCAGCGTCCGCGTCGATCCGCTCGGCCCGGAGACCGACGAGACCGTGCTGCGCGCGCCCGGCGCCGGCCGGGGTCGCGCCGGCGACGACTGACGCGGACCGTCTTCGGACCGCCGTCGACGCCGCCAATCGCGGCGTGATCGGACGCTCCGACACTCAGCCGTCCGGCGGGACGTTCCGGTTCGACCGGAAGCGGTTCTGTGGGTCCCAGCGCCGCTTCACGTCGACGAGCCGCCCGTAGTTATCGCCGTAGGCCGCACGGACGCGGTCGCGTCCCTCGTCGGCGGTGAGGACGTTCATCGCCGCCGCGCCGGTCGTGTACGGCCGGACGGCGTCGTGGAACTCGCGGACCCAGGCGACGTGGTCGTCGTCGCGGGCCGGCTCCTCCCAGCGGGCCTCCGCGAGCAGGTGATGGGTCGCGTCCCGGTGGGGGTAGGCGGTGGCGTCGGTCGGCGGTGCGGTCTCGGCGCCGCTCCGCGGGGAGACGAACACCGTCGCGCCCGACGACGGCGCCCGGGCCGCGTGCTCCCCGATCGTCTCGATGGCCGAATCGGAGAGCGACGCGAGGTACTGGCTCCGCAGGGACGTCCGTATCGAGCCCCGGCTCTCGCCGGCGGCCTGGAACGACGCGTACGACCGCGGGCGGATGCTGTCGGCGATGGGGTCGCCGGCCGTCCGGAGCGGCGCCAGCGCGTCCTCGCCCTCTGTGGGCGGCCCGGCGTAGCACGCGATGCACATCGTCACGCGCGTGCCGTGCACATCCTCCGGGAGGATGTCGGCGGGGTAGACGAGCGGCCCGCCGAGTATCTCCGGGGCGAGCTCATGCAGCGGAACTGGAAGGACGTGACGACGCCGACGTTGCCGCCGCCCCGGAGCGCCCAGAAGAGGTCCTCGTTTTCCTCCTCGCTGGCGCGGACGAGGTCGCCGCCGGCGGTTACCACGTCCGCGGCGAGGAGGTTGTCGCAGGTGAGGCCGTGCTTGCGGCTGAGCCAGCCGACGCCGCCGAGCGTCAGCCCGGCGACGCCGATGTTCGGGTCCTGGCCGCCGAGGACCGCCGGCCCGAACGCCTCCGTCTCGTGGTCGACGTCGCCCCAGGTCGCGCCGGGGCCGACTCGCGCGGTCCGCTCGCCGGGGTCGACCCGGACGGCGTCCATCGGCCGGCAGTCCAGCAGTACCCCCCCGTCGGGCAATGCACAGCCGGAGACGTGGTGGCCGCCGCTCCGGACGCCCAACTGCAGGTCGTACTCGCGGGCGTCCTCGTAGCCGGCGTCACCCGGCTCGAGGACGTCGCCGCGCGCTCGCTCGCGGAGGGTCGCCGCTGGGTCGTGTGCCGGGTCGGTCACGCGGGAAGCGGGAGGGCGGCCGAGAGTGCTAGAACAGCCCGGATATGTTGCCGTCGTCGTCGATGTCCATGTCGGCGGCGGCCGGCCGCTCCGGCAGGCCGGGCATCGTGAGCGCGTCGGCGGTGAGCGCGACGATGAAGCCGGCACCCGCGGACGGGTAGACTTCGCTGATCTCGAGTTCCCAGCCGCTCGGGGCGCCCTTCCTGCTCGCGTCGTCGCTGAGCGAGTGGAAGGTCTTCGACATACAGACCGGCACGTCGCCGAAGCCGAGGTCTTCCATGCGCTCGATGTCCTCGAGCGCGTCGCCGGTGAACTTGACGCCGTCGGCGCCGTAGATCTCCGTGGCGACGGTGTCGATTTTCTCCTTGATCGGCGCTTCCTCGTCGTAGAGGAACTCGAACTCGTCCTCGTCGCTCTCGTCGACGGCCTCGATGACGTGCTCGCCGAGGTCCTCGCCGCCCTCACTGCCCTTCTCGAACACCTCGGACTCGGCGACCCGGACGCCGAGGTCCTCCTCGCAGTGGTCCACCACCGTCTGGACCTCCTCGTCGGTGTCGTCCGGGAACCGGTTGACCGCGACGACGACGGGAACGCCGAACTGCTGGAGGTTCGAGACGTGCTTGTCCAGGTTTTCGAACCCGCGCTCGATGGCCTCGGTGCCGGCGTCGTCGATGGCGTCGAAGTCGGCCGGCCACATGTTCTCGCCGTGGTACTTCAGCGCCCGGACCGACGACACGATGACGACCGCGTTGGGCGTCATGTCGCCGAGCCGGCAGACGATGTTCATGAACTTCTCGGCGCCCAGGTCGGAGCCGAAGCCGGCCTCAGTGACGAGGTAGTCGCCCATCCCGTACGCGGCTTTGTCCGCGATGAGCGAGTTCGTTCCGTGCGCGATGTTGGCGAACGGGCCGCCGTGGATGAACGCGGGCGTCCCCTCGATGGTCTGGACGACGTTCGGTTTGATCGCGTCCCGGAGCAGCATCGCGGCCGGACCGGTCGCCTCGATGTCCTCGACCGTGACCGGGTCGCCGTCCTCGTCGTAGGCGAGGATGATGCGACCGACCCGCTCCTTGAGGTCGCCCATCCCGTCCGCCATACAGAGGGCGGCCATGAGCTCCGAGGCGGCGGTCAGGAGGAAGCTGTCCTCGCGAGGCGTTCCGCCGGTCTTGCCGCCGAGGCCGATCACCATGCTCCGGAGCGCCCGATCGTTCATGTCGATGGCCCGGGGCCACCGGACGTCGGTGACGTCGACGTCGAAGTCCTCGTCCCCCGTCAGTTTGGCGTCCAACATCGCCGAGATGAGGTTGTGCGCCGAGGTGAGCGCGTGCAGGTCGCCGGTGAAGTGCAGGTTGATGTCCTCCATCGGAAGCACCTGCGAGCGGCCCCCGCCGGCGGCGCCGCCCTTGACACCGAACACTGGCCCGAGCGACGGTTCGCGGATCGCGATCATCGCCTCCTCGCCGAGGTGGTTCAGCGTCTGTCCCAGTCCGACGGTCGTGACCGTCTTCCCCTCTCCCTTGGGGGTCGGCGTCATCCCGGTCACGAGTACGAGGTTGTTCTCCCGGTCCGCGGCCTCGTCCCGAAGCCGATCGAGGGCGTGGTGTTTGACTTTCGCCGTGTACTCGCCGAAGTACTGGAGGTCGTCGAGGCCGAGGCCCCACGGTTCGACCAGCTCCCAGATCGGCTCCATCTCGGTCGACTGTGCGATGTCGTAATCCGTCGGTATCGGTTCGTTAGTATCTGTCACGTTTTCGTACATCCCAGCATCGCCGTATGAAGGTTAGCATATCTGCTAACACTCGGATAGGATGTGTTTGCGACGCCCCGCGGTGTGTCCCGCAATGAGTGACGCCTCGTTGACGGGATGAGATTTGCCCGGAAAATCGGCGCTCACCAGAGTTCGGCGGCGTCACGGATCGCGTCCCGCGCCCGCTTCGCACAGTCCCGCTTGCCGCGCCCGAAGTGCACGGTGTTCTCGTCGACCGGCGTCGAGAGGAACCCACCCTCGTCGTTCTCGACGCCGGCCTGTTCGATCTGGAGGTAGCTGATGACGAGTCGCCCCTCGTAGGTGATGTCGCGAACGTCACCGATCCGGATCTGCTTGTCGGCGAACTTCGAGCGGCCCGGGCGCTCGATGTGGATCCGCTCGTCGTAGACGTGTAGCGTCCCGTCTTGGAACCCACAGGAGACGAGTGGGTTCGAGTCGGGTGCGTCGTCGTGCATCGCGTCCGATCCGTCGGACGACCCCGGAACGTCGACCATTACGTCGTGGTCAGACCCAGAGCGGCGAAAAGGTTGTCCATGCAACGAGTGGGACGTGCCGTTCGGACGACCCATCGTAAACGTGTGACATACCCGTGTCTGATATTAACAAACAGAACAATACTACCGTGTTTCGAAAAGATATTTTCAAAATCCTCAAGACCCCTCGGTTCATATATAGTAGTATGACGGAGCCAACAAGCAAACGTCAAAAGAACGGTGCCGAAGACGAGTTCGTGAACTACATGCCGGGCATGCCGAAGCTGTCGAGCGAGCCGGGTCGGATCGAACGGTTCGTGACCCGTCTGTTCCGCCGTCGTGGCCCGCTTCGCGCCGTGTTCCGCGACCGGGACGAGTAGAACCGCCGTCGCCTCGCCCGCAGAACAGAATCGCCGGTCCCGTCCGTCGTGTTAACTTAAGCA